>JADKJR010000020.1 GCA_016720925.1 Betaproteobacteria bacterium
GCGGCATGCCAAGCGCTGGCAGGACGTGGAAGAGCTGTTGCAGGCCGGTATCGATGTTCACGACGCTGAACATTCAGCAGGTTGAGGAGTTGAGGCGAAAGACGTGGTCCGGTGGCATCACCGGCGTACGCGTACGGGAGAACGGTCTCCGATCGGGTAATCGACCGAGGCCGATGAAATCCTGCCAGTCGACTTGCGCCGGAAGAAGTGCTAAAGCGCACCGAGGCCGGCAAGGTCTATCTCTGCCTGAGCAGGCGCAACGGGCGCGAAGATTTTTCCTCAAGGGCGACCTGGTCATCGCTACGCGGACTCGCTGCGCCGCACCGCTGACCATGTCGATGCCGACGTCAGGACTACCGCGATCTAAAATCCATCAGGCGCGTATGGGCCACACGCGACGCGCTGCTCGCCTGCGTCAGTCCGCGTGAGGAGGCGAACGCGTGGTGCGTGCCACCGCGCGGCTAGCCGAGGCTTTGGACGCACCACGGCACGCAGTCTACGTGGAAACCCCAAGGTTGCAGCGCCTGCCCGAAGCGGAACGCACGCGCATTCTCAGCGTCCTCAAGCTGGCCCGGTTTGGGGGCGAACACGACGACGCTGGCCGGCGAGAATATCGATGAAACACTGGTTGGCTATGCCCGCGATAATAATCTCAGCAGGGTCGTGATCGGCCCGGGGTGCCGGCGAACACGACTGGAATGTAGCTGGCCTGGCGCACGACGCTCGCGGATCGGGTGCCGCAGAAGGCACCGGAGCTCGATGTGATGCAGATTGCGCGCGGCGCCAGGACAGGCCGCACTTTGCGGGTCGGCGCGACCGTCGAGAATCCGCCAGTGGCGGCAAATCGCGTGTGCTTCCGTATCTAGTCGCGGCAGGTGCTTGTGCGCTCACCAGCTGGTCGCAACGGGCCTGCTGCCGTATTTTGCGCTGGCCCAACATCGTCATGCTGTTTCTGTTGAATGTGGTGCTGGTGTCGGCGCTACGGGCCGCGGCCCGGCGATCCTTTCGGCATTTCTCTCTGTCGCATCCTTTGATTTCTTCTTTGGCCTACAACTTTTCTTTCGCGGTTTCAGACGTGCAATACCTGTTGACGTTCGCCATCATGCTGGCGGTTGCGTTGATCACGGCGCAACTGACAGCCGGCCTGAAGATACCGGGCACGAATCGCCGCAGGCACCGGGAGGGTCGCGCACGTGCCCTTTCGAAATGGCGCGCGAATTATCCGGGGGCTGTTGACGTTTGAGCAAGGTCGTGGAGATGGGCGATGCGCGCATTGAAGAGACTTTCCGTGCCAAGGCGGCGCGGTTCTGCCAGATCGAGGGAGACCGGCTGGACTTTTCTGGCACGGATCGCACCGCCCGCGTATCAACGAATCGATTGCGCAGTGGGTCTATGACCGCGGCCAGCCGGCGGGATTGGGCACCGATACGCTGGCGGGCGGCAACGTACTCTATCTGCCGCTGACGGCGCCCATGCGCGCACGCAGCGTGCTGGGGGTGAGACCGAGAATCCGCGATGGCTGCGAGTCCCCGAAGCAACCGGCAACCGAAACATTCGCGTCGCTGATCGCGATTGCACTGGAGCGTGTTCACTATGTTGAAGTGGCTCGTGAAGCGATCCTGAAGATGGAATCGGAACGCCTGCGCAACAGCGTGCTGGCGCTGTCGCACGATCTGCGCACACCGTTAACTGCGTTGATCGGCATGGCCGACGCCATGGCGCGCTCGGAACCGGCTTGCCGAAAACAGATCAGTGGGCGGAATCCATTCTCACCGGAGTCAGCGGCTCTCGCAACTGGTGGACAATCTACTCGACATGGCGCGCCACGGAAGCCGGTGATGTCAAACTCAATGCCGACTGGCAACCTGTTGAGAAGTCGTGGGAACCGCTTTGCGCGTAAGCCAACCGGTGTTGCAGCAGCATAAAGTGACGACCGACTTGCCGGCGAATCTGCCGCTGGTGCGCTTTGATGCCGTGCTGATCGAGCGTGTGCTTTGCAATCTCCTGGAGAACGCCGCCAAGTACACGCCTGCGGGGTCGCATATTGCCATTGCGGCAGCTCAGGCCGGCGGCTGGATGGAGATTGCGGTCCTTGACGACGGTCCGGGCTTCCCACCCGAATTCGCGGCACGGCTGTTTGACAAGTTCACCCGCGCCGAGCCCGAATCGACGGTACGTGGCGTGGGCTGGGTCGGCCAATCTGCCGCGCGGTTGTTGAAGCGCATGGCGGCAGCATTCGCGCCGAAAACATGCATCCGCATGGCGCACGCTTCGTGTTCACGTTGCCGCTCGAGACGCCGCCGGCGGCGGTGGAAGTTGAAGTTGAAGCTGAAGCTGAAGGCCGGACGCCGTGAGCGCCCGTCACGTCGTGCTAGTCGAGGACGAGCCGCAAATTCGCCGCTTCGTGCGTGTTGCGCTGGAGGAGGAAAGGTTGTCAGGTGTTCGAAGCCGAAACGGTGGAGCGCGGCCTGATCGAGGCCGGCACCAGGAAGCCCGATCTGGTCATCGTCGATCTTGGGCTGCCGGATCGCGATGGCCTGGAGTTGATCCGTGATTTGCGCGGCTGGTCGAACGTGCCCGGTGATTGTACTTTCGGCGCGCCGGGGGAAGCGGACAAGATTGCCGCGCTTGATCTGGGAAGCTGACGACTACCTGACTAAACCGTTTGGCGTCGGTGAAATGCTGGCGCGTGTGCGCGGCGCTGCGGCGAATCCGCGCGCAATGCCGAGTCGGGTAAGAGCATGGTTTCGTTTGGCGCCGTCAAAGTGGATCTCGCCAGTCGAGTGACACGAAAGGGTGGCGTGGAGGTGCACCTCACCCCATCGAATTCCGTTTTGCTCTCCTACCTGTGCACGCACAGCGGGAAGGTCTTGACGCACCGGCAACTGCTCAAACAGGTGTGGGGCCCTCGCACGTCGAGCAGACCACTATCCGCGAATCTTCGTGCGGCACTTGCGGCGGAAACTCGAAGATGATCCCGCGCAGCCGAAATTCCTGCTGACGGAAATCGGCGTGGGCTATCGGCTGGTGCTGCCATAGCACCGGCATTGCCGGACGCAATCGGGAATTTTGCCCAGACAGGTTTCTCCCATACTTTGCCGCAATCAGCGGCGCCGCAAACACTGCCGGTGACGGCGGGCTACTCGCGAGATCAACGCAAGAAAACGCTCACCCTCGTATAGAAATCGACGACGCTCTGTTCTTTATTGAAGCCATGCGCTTCGCCGTCATAGACCACATATTCGATCGGCTTGCCCGCTTTTTCCATCGCATCGCGCATCGTCGTTCCGTGAATGAGCGGAACGCGCTGGTCGTCGCGACCCATCGCCAGTAGCACCGGCGCCTTGATCTTGTCCGCATTTTTTGCCGGCGACGTTTTCTGGAATTGCTCGCGATCGCGATCCGCTTGTCACCGACCCAGCGCTTGAAGTCCGTTTCGTAATAGTCCGTCAAGCGCGCAGTATCCGACCATGAAACGGTCTGCTTCAACTCGAGATCCGTCCTGCCACATAGGCAACACCGCAGCGCCACAAATCCGGATCTTGACCAGACCCTGCAGCGTCGCGTAGCCACCATAGCTTCCGCCGAAGAGACACATGCGGCCCTTGTCCCGATGCCTTCTTTGACCAGATACAAAGCACCATCAGAAATATCGTCCTGCATGGCAAGCCCCCATTGCTTGAAACTCGCCGTGTAATGCGATCGGCCGAAGCCTGTGGAACCGCGAGGCTCGGGCTCCAGTACAGCATAGCCGCGCGACGCCAGGAATTGCGCAACCGGCCAGCGGCCCCACTGAATTCCGCTGTAGCCCCGCACCCACGGCCCGCCATGAATATGCACGACCAGCGGCAGGTTCTTGCCATCGCGGTCGATGGGCGTGATCACCCAGGCAGGAATTTCGCGGCCATCGCGTGCTTTGTACTTCATGAAGCTGCGTTTGCTCATTAGTGTGGGCGGAAGCCACTCGCGCGACTTTGACACTTCCTGCAAACTGCGCTTTTCCGTGTCGTAGAGAAAATAGCCGCCGGGATTGGTATCGGATGCTGAGTAGATCAGCACGTACCGGCTGTTTTCATCGGCAATATCGATGGCGTTGGTGCGCTCGGGCAATGCCTTGTCGAGCGCCGCCTGCAAGCGCGCCAGGTCCTCGTCGAACCATGTGGTGACCGGCACGTTTGCGCTATAACGAATTCCGACCAGCGCTTTCTTTGTGCGGCTGAAAATCAGGCCGCCATTCAGGTCCGATGAGCGGATGTTCCAGTAGTTTCTCGCCAAGTTTTCGCTCGGCGATGTCGTATTTGAAAATTGCCCGCCGGTCGCGACCGATACTCGACGAAACATAGAGGGTCTTGTTGTCGTAGTCGAACGCCAGCGGCGAGATGTTGCCCTGGCTATCCTTGCCCGCGGCGTGGCCGATCATCTCCCAGTCTTTTCCGTCGCCTGGCCGATGCCAGATGGTCTGCTCGCGCGGGCTCGCGGGATCCTTGCGCTCTTCCTGGCGGATCGCGATACGCGGCTCGAGGTGGCGGTCCAACACCCAGCGGACAACGTTGCCGGGCGTTTGAACCGTAAGCAGCTTGTATTCACCCGTCCTGGTATTAAAGCGATAAACATCCGCATAACTTTGGCTGCGTCCAAAAATTTCCGCGATCACATCCCCGCTGCCGTCAAAGGTACGGCTGAGAATACGAAAGGAGATGTTGACGCCGTGCACGAGAATCGAATTGCGCCGCGCTTCACGTTCGCGTGCGCGTTCAAGCGGGAAAGTGAGATCGCGAATGTTCTTGCCGTCCACATCCACCGCATAGGCGCCTTTCAGGTTGGTGGCGCCGCTGACTTCGCTCAAGTCGGCCGAACGAAAATACAGCCGGTCATTGCTGACCCACACAAAATCAACAACGTCCAACTCCTTGAAGTTGGAAATAACCTGCAATTTGCCGGCGAGAAAATCAATGACCACCAGATTGTCACGGCCATTGATGGGCCGCACGGCGGCCAGCCGGTTGCCATCAGGCGAAATCGCCATCTGCGAATATTCGGCCCGACGGAAAAATGCTTCGACCGGAATATCTGCGGGCTTTGCGTAGCGCGGCGCGGTCCGGGCGGGCGCAGTGGCTTCCGCAAACGCGGGGGTTGTCGCGCATACCCATACCAATAGCCAAAGCGTCAGGGCGAATCGCATCCGTCACTCCCATCGTCGTAGTTTGCAACAGCCACTTGCCATCCAGGCCTGCCGCGGGTGGAGATCGCGCAATAGCGATCGTGCTGCAGTCAAGGCACTGTGCGCCTACGCTTCAGACTTATTGTGGCAGTTTATCATTAATCAGCGTGTGAACCATCGATAAACTCTAGCACTGGCGCGGCTTTCAGACCATAAAGGCCTGAAATGCCCCGCCCGTATTAGAGTTTACTACCTTTGTTCTTGGTACCAGCCGTCATTAACTTGTCTCATGCCGATTTGCCGAGGCCGACGTCGGGCAGTTGTGGACGCTGATCAAGCGCCTGCTTCATCAACGCGTTGATTGCGGCAGTTTCCGCCGGGCTGAGAGGCAGGCGCGGCGGGCGCGTGAGATGGGTGCCGCGTCCCATGATGTGCTCGCACAGCTTGATGCACTGGACCAGGTCCGGGCGGGCATCAAGATGCAGCAACGGCATGAACCAGCGATACAGGCTCATCGCTTCGGCATAGCGGCCCGCGCGCGCGAGCCGGAACAATGTCTCGCCTTCGCGCGGAAACGCATTCGACAGACCGGAGACCCAGCCCACGGCACCGACCATGATGCTTTCGACGACCACGTCATCAAGCCCGGCGAACAGTACGAATCGATCGCCGACCAAATTGTGCAAATCGGTAAATCGCCGCGTGTCGCCGGAGGATTCCTTGAAGTAGACAATCGTCTCGCAATCGGCCAGCGAAGCGAGGATTTCCGGCGTAACGTCGTTCTTGTAAATCGGCGGATTGTTGTAAACCATGACCGGCAGATCAGTTGCTTTGGCAACGCTACGGAAATGCGCGGCGGTTTCATGCGGCTTCGATGAATAGACCAATGCCGGCATCACCATCACACCATCAAGGCCGATACGGGCGGCCTCCTTCGCCATGCCGATTGCAAACGCGGAAGTGAATTCCGCAATGCCGCTCACGACCGGGACGCGACCGCGGGCAACCGCTTTCGCGGTTTCCATCACCGCGATTTTCTCGGCTTTGTCGAGCGAACAGTTCTCGCCCACCGTGCCACAGACAACGAGGCCGGACACTCCGTCCGTGATCAGGCCCTCCATGACTCTTGCGGTGGCGTCTATGTCTAGCGACAGATCGTCGCGAAACTGCGTGGTCACAGCGGGAAAAACACCACTCCAATGAGATTTCAATTCAGTACTCCCCGGTTAGTCATCAACGTCCATGTACGAGCCGCGGCAATGAGTCCGCCACCCGATCCCATTCATTTTCGTGCCGCCTTCCACCGGCGAACCCGCGCAAAAGGCGGCTGGTCGGCCTTTGGCCGAGGTTTGCCGGACGCGGCGGCACCCAATGCCTTTTCCTTGACATGCAGGATGTGCTGCCGCATTGCGTCCCTTGCGTGAACCGGGTTACGTTCGCGCAGCGACTTCATCAGCGATTCGTGCTCGCCGAGCACATACCCGGCGGTAATCAGCCGGGGCATTTCGCCAAGCAGCTTTTCAATGAGGATCGTCAGGCGTTCATTACCCGAAGCCCGGGCGATCAACGAATGGAAGCCCGTATTGCGCACTAGCGTCTCGGCCGATGGTTCGGTATCGGCCTCGCCAGAAACGATCGCCTCAAGCTGCGCCAACTCATCATCGCCAATGCGCGCGGCCGCGAGTTCAACCGCTGCACATTCAAGAATCACGCGCAGGTCAAAACACTCGTGAACATCGCGGACGGTGATCGGCGTCACGACGTAGGCCTGGCGCGGCAGGATCTGGACGAGGCCTTCGTGATTGAGCAAGCTCAGCGCTTCGCGGACCGGCGTCTTGCTTACACCCAACTGTTCAGCCAAATCGCGCTCATTGAGGACGGCGCCGGGTTCAAGGCGGCAGGCGAGAATCGCGTCGCGCAGGATCGCCACGACCTGCTTGCGCAGGGACAGATTCGGCAATGGCTGCTTGCGATTGATTGTTGCCATGCCTGAAGAATACCACTGATATATCAGCAGGGCAATGTAATTGCGCGCGCGTGAGCGATATGCAGTGGCATCAATAAAATGAAAACAGCCGGATTTGATCCGGCTGTTTTCATGATTCCCGCATTTTGACTACTTCAATGCTTTGTAACGCACCCGTTTCGGTCGCGCGCCCTCTTCACCCAGCCTGCGCAGCTTGTCGTTCTCATATTCGTTGTAATTGCCATCGTAAAACACCCATTGCGAATCGCCCTCGCAGGCGAGGATATGGGTGGCGATGCGATCCAGGAACCATCGATCGTGCGAGACCACCATGATCGAGCCGCCGAATTCCTGCAGCGCGTCCTCCAGCGAACGCAGCGTTTCCACATCGAGATCGTTTGAGGGTTCATCGAGCAGCAACACATTGGCGCCCTTCAGCAGCGTGTAGGCCAGGTGCAGCCGCCCACGTTCGCCACCGGAAAGATTGCCCACCAGCTTTTGCTGGTCGGCGCCTTTGAAATTGAAGCGGCCGATGTAGGCGCGCGACTGCATTTCAAATTTGCCGATGGTCAGGATATCCGCGCCGCCGGAAATCGCTTCCCAGACCGTCTTGTCGTTCGGCAGCGAATCGCGCGATTGATCGACAAACGCGAGATTGACCGTCGGGCCGATCTTCACTTCGCCGCTATCCGGCTTCTCGATGCCCTGGATCATCTTGAACAGCGTTGATTTACCCGCGCCGTTCGGACCGATCACGCCGACGATGGCGCCGGGCGGGACGCGGAACGAAAGGTTATCGATCAGCACGCGGTCGCCGAATGACTTGGTGACATTGACGAATTCGATCACTTCATTACCGAGGCGCTCGGCGACCGGGATGAAGATTTCCTGGGTCTCGTTACGCTTCTGGTATTCGTAGCTGGAAAGTTCCTCAAAGCGCGTCATGCGGGCCTTGGATTTTGCCTGCCGGCCTTTAGGATTCTGGCGCACCCATTCCAGTTCCTTTTTCAGGGTGCGCTGGCGCGCGGATTCGCTCGACTCTTCCTTCTTCAGACGGTCCGACTTCTGTTCCAGCCACGAACTGTAATTGCCTTCGTAGGGGATGCCGGTGCCGCGATCCAACTCCAGGATCCACTGCACGGCGTTATCGAGAAAATAGCGATCATGGGTGATGCCGACCACGGTGCCGGGGAATTTCTGCAGGAACTGCTCCAGCCATTCGACACTCTCGGCGTCGAGGTGGTTGGTCGGTTCGTCGAGCAACAGCATGTCGGGTTTGGACAGCAACAAGCGGCAGAGCGCCACGCGCCGCTTTTCGCCACCAGATAACTTGCCGACTACCGCATCCCACGGCGGCAAACGCAGTGCATCAGCGGCAATTTCCAGTTGTGTGTCGGTGCTGTCCCCACCTTCCGCGGCGATGATGGCCTCCAGCTTGTGCTGCTCCGTCGCCAGCGCATCAAAATCGGCATCTTCATCGGCATAAGCCGCATAGACTTCATCGAGCCGCGCTTTGGCCTGCAACACGCCGCCAATACCCTCCTCGACCGATTGCCGCACGGTCTGGTCGGGATTCAGTTGCGGCTCCTGCGGCAGATAACCGATCTTGATGCCGGGCATCGGCACGGCTTCGCCTTCGATCTCCTTGTCCAGACCGGCCATGATCTTGAGCAGCGTGGATTTGCCGGAGCCATTGACGCCCAGTACGCCGATCTTGGCGCCGGGGAAAAATGACAACGAAATGTTCTTCAGAATCTGGCGTTTGGGCGGAACAATCTTGCCCACGCGATTCATGGTGTATACGTACTGAGCCATGGTTTTTTGCTGCCTTGCGAAGTAAAGAGGGAAACGAGGTACAAGTGAAGCGGGGAACCTGCTATTTTACGCGAGTGACGGGGCAAATTGATTGAAAGCCGAGAAATTCCGCCTCCGAACACCTAAACTGTCGAAATGAAAATTCCCAAACGACTGCAACCGCTGCTGGAAGACGGCCTGATCGACGGCGTGGTGCGCCAGCTCATGAGCGGCAAGGAGGCGATGGTGTTCGTGGTGCGCTGCGGAGATGAGACGCGCTGCGCAAAGGTTTACAAGGAAGCGAACAAACGCGCATTCCGCCAGGCCGTCGACTATACGGAGAACCGCAAGACCAAGAACACCCGGCAGGCGCGGGCGATGGCGAAAGGCACGCGCTTTGGCCGCCAATCGCAAGAAGCCGCATGGCAAAACGCCGAGGTCGATGCGTTGTACCGCTTGGCTGCGGCGGGCGTACGGGTGCCGAAACCGTACAACTTTCATGAAGGTGTGCTACTGATGGAACTGGTGGCGGACACGGAAGGCAATGCGGCGCCGAGGTTGAACGACGTCGAGTTCACGCCCGACGTGGCGATCAAGTATCACGACGCGCTGATCCGCGAAGTGGTGCGCATGCTGTGCGCGGGTGTGATCCATGGAGACCTCTCCGAATTCAACATCCTTGTCGGCGCTGACGGCCCGGTGATCATCGATCTGCCGCAAGCCGTGGATGCGGCGGGTAACAACCACGCCCAGGCGATGCTGGAGCGCGATGTGGCGAATTTGCGCAACTATTTCGGCCGGTTTGCGCCGGAACTGCTCAAGACCCACTACGGCCGTGAGATCTGGGCACATTATGAGGCGGGCACCCTGACGCCTGAAGTTGTCCTGACGGGACGATTCGAGCGCAAGCACAAGGCCGTGGACATGGACAGCGTTCTACGCGAGATCGAGGACACGCGACTGGAAGAAGCCGCGCGGTTGTTGCGGATGCAGGATCGTTAACCCAGCGATTTGTCTGGCTTTCGTTTCGGTTGTCGTCATTCCCGCGAAGGGAATGATAGTGTGTCTGCCGGTTAACTAGCTCAGTTCAGACGCCATGATTCCTAAGCGCGACCGGAATCATGCGGCGCTCACCGTAGTTGAATGCGCCTTCAATCATCAATGCCATCACCGCCACTGGAATTGCCCCGGCCAACAGCGTGGCGTTGTCATTCAACGCCAATCCGGTAACGATGCGCTCGCCGAAGCCGCCAGCACCGATAAAGGCGGCAATAGTGGCGGTGCCAACGTTGATGACAGCGGAGGTCTTGATGCCGGCGAGAATCATCGGTCGCGCCAGCGGCAGCTCAATCTTCGCAAGCACCATGCGCGGCGCCATGCCCAACGATTGCGCGGCCTGCTTCATGCCGCGCGAAATCTGCGTAAGGCCGCTATGGGTATTTCGCACGATAGGCAACAAGGCATATAGCGCGAGCGCGATGAATGCCGGCACGATGCCTATCTTCCCGGTGATTGGAATCAGAATCGCGAGCAGCGCGAGCGAGGGGATGGTCTGCAGCACGCCGGTGGCGCCGAGAATGATCGCTTCTGCTGCTTGATGCCGCGCGGCGATAACACCGAGCGGAACACCGAGAACAACGCTCGCTGCCAGGGAAAGAAATACCAGCGCAAGATGTTCCACCGTCAGACGCCAGAAATCCGGACCAAGTAGCTTGGACATGAAACCCGTTTCCCCGGCAGCCTCCGCTTTCATGGGCCTCGCGCGATTTGCGGGTTCCGGTGCAACTGTCAGGCCGGGCATCGGTGCCGCGCGCACGTCGGCTAAAAACTCGGTCGCAACCCGATCAAAGGACTTCTGCTCCAACTCGGCCGACGCGTTCATCCCGCGCATGGCGCCTTCGTTGATGCGCCCTTCGAGCCTTGTCAATGCGGCCCAGGTTGTCGGCAGTCGCACCTGCAGATCCGCCTTGTGCAGCAGCACCGCGTCATAGCGCGGGAAATACCCGGCGTCATCGACCAGGACGGTCATCTGGTATTTGCCGATTTTCGCGTCGGTTGAATAGATATCAATGACGTCAACCTGCCCTTGTGCGATCGCTTCATACGCCAAGCCGTGATCGAGCCCGCGCGGCGTGGCAAACGGCAGTGCGTAGGTTTTCTTCAATCCCGGCCACCCATCGGCGCGGCCGATGAATTCCTGCGAAAGCCCTAACCGCAAATGCGAATGCGAATGCGCCTTGAGGTCCGACAGGCGAGTGATATTTCCGGACGTCGCAACACTGGCGCGCATCGCCAGCGCATAGGTGTTATTGAATCCAAGTGGCACCGACGCTTGGATCCCGAGCGGCGCAAGTTTCTGATTCAGCTCCGGTAGTGGCGGCACATGATCGAGTTTGAGAATTTCGCGCGCAATCGTACCGGTGTATTCCGGATAGATGTCGATACTGCCGGCCTTCAATGCCTCGACGACGATGGCGGTATTGCCGAGGCCCTGCCGGTGCGCTACAACGGCGTCCCCTGCCGCCTGCGCGGTTTGCCGGACTATTTCCGCAAGGACGTAGGATTCGGTAAAGCGTTTGGAGCCGACGTTGAGCGTGGCGGCGGACACATTCGCGGCGGTTGCGGCCGGCACGCATTGCATCAGCATTATCAACAGTGCGCCTACCATCACCGCAGCCTTGCGTCCCATCATCCTGCCCGCTGTCTTGTTGGTCGTGATCATTCGCCAGTGTAGCGCGACATGCGCGGTCGCCCGTTCAAGCTTGCTCAAGCTTTCGGCTGGACTAGAATACCGGCATGAATACTCCAATCGCGAACGCCAAATTCAATCCCCTCATCCGTCCGTATCTGGTCATCACTATCGGCTTCACCCTGGCAATGACGATTGTCGGCATTCCGATTGCGATCGTCTGGTTTCTCGGCGCGGGACAATGGTGGGCGCGGCATTATTTCGCCAAACTGGAATGCCATCTCGGCGAGAAAACGCTTCGATTTCGCAAGGGCATATTTGTACAAGTGGAGAAGACCATTCCGCTGGAGAATATCCAGGATGTCACCTTTATCGAAGGGCCGATCCTGCGTCACTTCCATCTCAGCACGCTCAAATTTGAAACCGCCGGCCACAGTGTCGGGCAAGCACACGACATGCACCTGACCGGCATCATCGATGCCCATGAATTCCGCAACCGGATTCTTGAATCTCGTGACACACTGAGGCAGCAATCGATGCGCGTACATTCCGCAGCACTTGCCGCAACGGCCAATGCCGATTCCGCCAACCAGCTTGAGGCGCTGCACGGCATCGAGCGGCGCATGGATGAGATCATTTCGCTCCTGAAAGAGCGCAAATAGTGCGATCACTGGTTCACCGCCCCGCCTGACGAATGTCCGCATCCCAGGACGTACGAGCAGGAAACCGATGAAGCTGCGCACGCTCACGCCAGACGAAAAACTGCTACTGGCACTTTCATTCTCGCAATTGGTCGCGTGGGGAAGCTGCTACTACGCATATGCCGTGCTGATGGAACCGATTCAGGCGGCATTGGGCATTTCCAAAAGCACGGCCGCCGGCGCCTATAGCCTCGGCCTGCTGGTGATGGGATTCACTGCTTTTGCCGTAGGCATCCTCATTGACCGTGGGCGGCATTTTCAGGTGCTGGTGGGTGGCACGCTCGTTACCAGTTGCGGCATGTTGTTTCACGCGGCAGTTGATTCCGTCTGGCAGCTCTATGCCGTGTGGGCGCTGATTGGCATGGGCATGGCCTGCACGTTATACGAATCGGTGTTCGCCTTCCTGATTCGTACTTATCCAAACGACTATCGGCGCCGAATCACGATGGTGACATTGCTGGGCGGATTGGCAAGCACTGTGTTCTGGCCCCTCACGGCCTTGTTGCTGGCCAGGTTTGGCTGGCGCGGCGCCTGCGTTGGTCTCGCGCTGCTGCAACTGGTGTGCGGCCTGTTCTGCTACTTGATATTCCTGCCCCGCCACGCACCGACGCGGACGCCGCATCGGAAAGAAACGCTGCCGGCCACCAAGCTCATGCGCTCACGTCCGTTTGTGTTGCTTGCGATATCGTTTACGCTGCAATCGATCGTCCTCGCCGGGCTGGCCGCGCACATCATTGCGCTATTCGCGGCGTCAGGCGTCAATAGCGCGATCGGCCTGATGGCTGCGTCGTCGATCGGCGTGATGCAGGTGCTGGGCCGAATCTTCCTGCTGGTGGGAAGCAGGCGAATCAATCCGTCGATGACGGCGCGTATCGTGGTGTGGTTGCTGCCCGCCGCAATCATCACGTTATTGGTGGTGGGTTTGAGTCCCTGGTTTGCATTTCTTTACGCATTCCTGTTCGGCAGCGGCAATGGCATGATGACCATCGTCAAGGGCACCGCCACGGCAGACCTGATCAGCCGGGATCATGTCGCCATGTTGAATGGTGTACTCGCAATGCCAATGGCCATCGCGCGGGCAGCCGGCCCGATCCTCATCGCGACTTTCTGGGATTTCTTTGGCAATCCGCAAGCTGCCATACTGGCGATCCTGGGGATCGCGTCGTGCGCGGCATTTGGGCTGGCGGCTGCGTATAAGGCTGCTCACAAGGCCGAAAACAGCGGCACGGCAGCCAACATCACATAGCAGACGAAATACTGAGCGCCGGAAAAGGCCGACTCATCGGGAATCCAGAAAGGATTCCCGGCCTTGGGCATCCGTCAAGTGCGTTTGCGCTCTTCCTTCTTCAGCTTCTTGGCCTCTTTCTTTTCCTTCGGTGTCTTGGAAGGTTCCTTCTTGGTCTGCTTTTTCTGGTCCTGGCTCTTGCTCATGGCGAAATCTCCATCGTGTTGAACGTGAATGATGTGGCGTTGATCGCGTGATGCAACGTCAGTTCCTGCAATATAACTATAACGCGATCACGCCGCATGTGAACGCCGATGCATTGGGCGCACATGGAAGCTGGGTTCAATGAGCAGCATGGGCGTCCGGTTTGCCAACTAGCTTGCCAAACTGCGGCCAAACGCATAAGATAGTATTTAGTTACTTACTTTAAAATCAATTCGTGAATGAAATAAACGCGCCAACCAAACTTCGTGCGATGCCGCGCAAGCGCATGGCAACGGATGCCCGCCAGCGCGAAATCGTTGCAACCGTTCTGGCGCTCGCCCGCGAGCGCGGCCCTGACGCCATCACGACGCAGGCGATCGCCGATCGCATCGGCGTCACGCAGGGCGCACTCTTCCGGCACTTCCCCGACAAAGAAGCGATCTGGCTCGCGGTATTTGTCTGGGTACGCGAGTCGCTCGGCGCGATGTTCGCCAAGGCCACTGAAAAACCCACGTCTCCGCTGGCCAAAATTGAAGCGGCGTTTCTTGCCCATGTGGCCTTTATCGCGGCGAATCCGGGCGTGCCTCGCGTCATGTTTCACGAACTACAGTACCCGGGCGATTCACCGGTGCGCACGGAAGTGCGGGCGATGATTACCAACTACCGAAAACAGCTTGCGCTGCTGTTTGCGCAGGCGAAGGCGGCTGGCGAGTTACCGGCCAGCCTCGACCCTTCAATCCCGCCAATACTGTTTATCGGCGCGGTCCAAGGCTTGGTCATCCAATCCGCACTCGCGGGCGACGAGGCCGGAATGATGAAACGTGCGCGGCAGTTACTGCCGTTACTTCTCGACGGCTATCGCGGACAGGAAAAATAATGAAGACACCTTTCGGTCGCAAAACCCTGCTGATCGCCGCCGGCATCTTGGTTGCCGCATTGCTCGCCTGGCTGATAATGAGCCAGGGGCCGCTCGCGCCGGTGAAGGTGACGGTGGCGAAGGTCGAACAGGGCCCGCTGGTGGCAAGCACATTTGGTATCGGCACCATTGAGGCGCGACGCAGCTACGCGCTGGGTCCCACTTTCGCGAGCCGCGTGGCGCGCGTACATGTCGACCAGGGCGACGTGGTCAAGGCAGGTCAATTGCTTGCGGAACTGGATCCGGTCGATCTGGAAGATCGCGTCGCCAGCGGCCGCCTCGCCGCGGAACGCGCCGCAAGCACTGTCCGCGCGGCAGAAGCACAGCTGGTGGAAGCGCAAAGCCGCGCAAAACTTGCCGTTGCGGCCGCTAAGCGCTCGACCGAACTGCGTGCACAAGGGTTCGTCAGCCAGGAAGCAGCTGACGCCAAAGGGCACGAAGCCAATGCCGCGAAAGCCGCGGCGGACGCCACCAACGCGCAACTGGTCGCGGCACGGCGCGACCATGAGCGCGTGCTGGCCGATGCCGCCGGAGTTGGCAAGCTACGTGCGCAGGCGCGACTGGTGAGTCCCGTCGATGGCGTGGTCAGCGCACGGCTCGTCGAGCCCGGAACCACCATCGTTGCCGGACAAGCGGTGGTACAAATCATCGATCCGACTAGCCTCTGGATCAAGGCGCGAATCGACCAGGGCCAAGCGGG
This sequence comes from Betaproteobacteria bacterium, assembly GCA_016720925.1. Classification (NCBI taxonomy): domain Bacteria; kingdom Pseudomonadati; phylum Pseudomonadota; class Betaproteobacteria; species Betaproteobacteria bacterium. The sequence continues at coordinate 15,357 of JADKJR010000020.1, forward strand.
CGGCGTGCGCGTGGGGCAGCCAGCTGTTGTCGTATTGCGGTCGGACGCGAAACGAACCTGGCCCGGTCAAGTACAACGCGTCGATTGGGTGAGCGATGCCGTGACCGAAGAACGCGTCGTCAACGTTGGCTTCACGGCGCGGCCTGAAACGCTTTCGGTCGGTGAACTGGTCGAAGTGACGATCCACACCGCGGATCTCGCCAATGTGCGTTCGGTGCCGGCAGCCGCGGTGAAACGACTGGAGCGGCAGGATGGCGTATGGCAAGTCATCGACGGACGCGTTACATTCCGGCCGGTAAAAGTTGGCATCACCACGCTGGACGGTCGTAGCCAGATCCTCGACGGGCTGTCCACGGGTGACGAAGTCGTTGTCCACAGCGAACAGGCGATGAAGCCGGACGCGAAAATCAAGGTTGTTCCGGCGATCGTGCGCGCCAACCCATGATCAATCTTGCCGGTCGCGACATCCTGCACGGCTGGGGCAAGTTCGTCTTCACCGGCGTGGGGCTCGGCTTGCTCATCGGCGTCACGCTATCGATGGCGGGAATATATCGCGGTATGGTGGATGACGCGCAGGTGCTGCTGGAAAATGGCGGCGCGGATTTGTGGGTCGTGCAACGCGATACGCTCGGTCCCTATGCCGAACCGTCGAGCGTGCGCGACGACGTCTATCGCAGCCTGCTGGGCATTCGCGGCGTGGCGGCGGCCGGAAACGTCACCTATCTGACCATGCAGGTCAAGCACGAACGCGGCGACGTACGTGTGATGCTCGTCGGCTTCGAGCCAAAGCAACCGGGCGAGCCCGCCTATCTGGTGGCTGGTCGCCCGATCACCAAGTCGCATTACGAGGCAATTGCCGATGTAAAAACCGGGCTCCGGCTGGGCGAACGTGTCCAGATTCGCCGTCATGAATACACTGTGGTCGGGCTGACACGGCGCATGGTGTCGTCGGGTGGCGACCCGATGATCTTCGTGCCGCTGAAAGATGCGCAGGAAGTGCAATTCCTGCGTGACAACGACGCACTCATCAACGAACGCGCACGCACCGCCGCCAACCCGGCATTCAACCGCCCCGGTGTTCCAGGTTTGCTGGAAGCCGTGCAGGCGAGCCAGGCCAGCAGCCACAACGTGAACGTCGTCATGCTGCGGCTCACGCAGGATGCCGACACCACGACGGTGGCCGGCGAAATCCGCCGCTGGAAACATCTGGAAGCCTACACGCGCGCAGAGATGGATGAGATTCTTGTCGCCAAACTGATTGCCACGTCCGCGAAGCAGATCTTCATGTTCCTCGTCATCCTCTCCGTGGTCAGCGGCGCCATCGTCGCCTTCATTATTTACACGATGACCCAGAACAAGGTGCGCGAGATCGCGGTATTGAAACTGATCGGCGCACGCAACCGCACCATCGCCGCGATGATCCTGCAGCAGGCGCTCGGCCTCGGTGCAATCGGTTTCATCGTTGGCAAGACCGCCGCCACGCTGTGGGCGCCGATATTCCCGAAATATGTGTTGCTGCTCCCCGGTGATGCCATGCGTGGCGCCGCACTGGTGATGGCGATCTGCGCGCTCGCCAGCGTCGTTGCGATTCGCGCCGCGCTGCGCGTGGATCCGGCGGAAGCGATTGGCGGCTAGATGAAACCCGCGATCGAAATCACCGGGCTCACCAAACGCTATGGCGAAGGCGACACCGCTGTCGATGCGCTGAAAGGTGTCGACATGGTGGTCCAGCCGGGCGAGGTCGTCGGCCTGATCGGTCCGAGTGGTTCTGGAAAAAGCACGCTGCTGAAATGCCTCGGCGCGGTCATTGAGCCCACCTCCGGCCGAATGGCGCTGGGTGGCGAAACCATCTACGACAATGGCTGGAAAGTGACCGATCTGCGAGCCTTGCGCCGCGATAGCATCGGCTTCGTGTTCCAGGCGCCATACCTCATTCCATTCCTCGATGTCACCGACAATGTCGCGGTGTTACCGATGCTGGCGGGCATATCCAACAACAAGGCACGAGAGAGGGCGCACGAGATGCTGGCGGCGCTGGATGTCGGCCATCGCGCGCAAGCGCAAGTGTCACAACTTTCCGGTGGCGAGCAGCAGCGCGTCTCAATTGCGCGCGCGCTGGTCAACCAACCACCGATCATCCTCGCCGATGAACCGACGGCGCCCCTCGATAGCGAACGTGCGTTGACAGTAATCCGCATTCTGAACGAGATGGCACAACGGTTCGGCACCGCGATCATCGTCGTCACGCACGACGAAAAGATCATCCCGACATTCCGGCGGATTTACCATATTCGTGATGGGCGCACCTATGAGGAAGCCGGCGAGGGACGTGCGGCGTGACAGGGCGGCGATGACTCTCGCTGGCGTGCAACGGACAATGTGACGAGCAGTCCCGCGCATCCTTTTGACGCATCACCAAACCTGCACTCACGGAACTAGCGTCGCAATTTCTCGCGGGTGGAATACCAAACCCTAGCGCTGGCGCGCCTCTCAAGGCTTTTTATCGCCAGACACCGCACCAGTGCTAGGGTTTGACGACTTGGCGCCAGGCAAACCAGGCGATGCCTGCCCATAACGTGATGCGCAGTGTCATTGCACCGGCGGTGCGCATTTCGAACGGATCGCCCGTCAGGACGAACAAAGCGAAGACAAAAAACACCAAGGCCGTCGTGGCGGCGATATCGAGCGAAAGACGTGCCACCCACGGACTCCCGCGCGCGAGGCCCACCCCCGCAACAATATAGGCGAAGCCGGCGAGAAAATTGAACCAGACGACAAAAGGCATGTAGCTGCCCGCCGCATCACGCGCCGCTTGGTCTCCGAACAGCACGTGTCCGCCGGAGACAATGGTGGCCATGCCAAACGCGAGGGCGACAGCGGCGATACCGGGCGGGATGAATCGAGAGAGTTTGTTGTTCATGTTTGTGTCAGAAGTGGAGTTTGACGCCGATGCAAAACGCTTACTGAACGCTGTCACCGGTCGTGTTCACAACAATCGCCTGCCCACGACTCTTGATTGAATTCGCCGTGGGCAGTAAATCTCATTTCCGCTCTATCGGCGTGTTGATGATCGCGTCGTAGTCGGTTTGGCTGATGAACTGCGGGGTGTAAATCACATCCTGCCAAAACAGGTTCTTTACAAACGCACGCAAGTGGTTTCGTGACCCCTTGAGCAGGTTTTCATAAACGAGACGAATGTCCTGGTTGTCGACATTCAACAGCGCGGTTTGAATGTCCCTGATGTCCACTTCCTCGATGGTCGCCCCAACCTTGAGCGCGTCTACCAGCGATGGCGCTGCCGCCGCGACGAGGTGCGTATACAGCGCCTGCAAATTGGCATTCTGGAATTGACCCGCCGCCGAGGTGGCCGCGGGATCAGGCAAGCTGTAACGCAGCAGCAACTGCCGCATTGCTTCCGTGTGGGTGGATTCGCTGTTGGCAATGTTGCCGAAGACGTTGCCGCCCCACAATGTATCCAGATAGACATAAACATCGTGCGCGAGCTTTTCCTCTTCGCGCATGTAGATCATCGAATCCTGTTCTGTGCTGTTCAGCGCCTCGATCGGCAGGGTCGCGAAGGAACTTGCGAGGGCCATGCCGCAGTAGGTTGAATTGAGGCCGCGCGGATTGTCCTGATTGCCTTTGACGCTCATGCCCTTGTTACCGCCTGGCCCCATGCCTGTGCCCGGGCCGGGACCGTTTTGGGCGATTGCTGACGTGGCAATGGTTGACCCGATAAAAACGATTGCGGCGATCTTTGTGAGTTTCATGATTTGCTTCCTTTGGTTAGGTGGCTCTTCGGCGATGAGGCTATGACGCTATGAGGCTTCCTCACGCCGAAGAACCGGTTGCTTCAAGTGGCATTCAGTTCGTGCGGATTACCGTCCGGTGCCCGGGGTATGAATCCCGCGTCCGGTTGTGGATGCCGGGCCTTGGGCGGGAGTGGCTGGTGGCGTGGTAAGGCCGGTGCCCGGAGGATGAATGCGCGTTTGCAGCGGAGTCTGCGTGCGCGTTTCCAACGGCGTTTGAATACGTGTCTGCAACGGTGTCTCCGTTGCGATACCGGTGCCCGGCGTATGAATGCGTGATTGCGTGCCGGACGCGCTTGCGCCACCCTGACCTCCGCGTCCTTGTGCGTAAGCCATGGAACTCATGGCCAAGGTGGCGATTACGGCGAGAGAAAACATACTTAACGATTTCATGATGATTCCTTTTCAATAAAATTAAACAAAGTTACCTGCCTCGCCCGAAACCGCGCCCACCCGCAGCGCCCCGATTTCGAGCTTCAAACCCGGTACCGTAGGGAAAGGCACCACAATCGTTGCGCCCTGTGCGCTGACAATTTCCACCTTGCCTACGGGTCGCTTCCTTGGTTGCATTGGTTGCATTGGCCGCTTTGACGTCTTCATCCGGGCGCGGATCGACACGGGATACTTCATCGCCAATGCGGTCCGGCTTTGCCTCTGTCAAGGCAGTGTCTCGCGGCAATGAGAGATTCAGCGGAACAGCCGGCTCCACCGCACTTCCCTCCTGCTCCTGCGCCAAGGCAGGCAAGGAAACGGCCAACAAAAGACCAAAGGTGAAGGGAAGAAAGCGTTGCATGGTGTTCATTTCTCTATCGTTCATTCAGTGAAGCCATCTTGCACGTCCATCGTTTCCGCGAAATTTCCGCATGGCTTCCACCTGTTGCGCTGTGTTTCAGTTTGTTTCCGGCGTAACCGATCAACCGGTGTGTCGCGGTAGACTGTCCCTATGAATACAATGGCCAATGAACGGGTTCTGGTTGTCGACGATGATCCCGCCTTGCGCGAACTGCTTTCGGACTACCTGACCGCCAACGGGCTTGCCGTGGAAGCGGTCGGTGACGGCGTGGCGATGCGGCGCGCATTGGCCAGGGGAATGCCAGGCGTCATCGTGCTCGACCTGATGCTCCCGGGAGAAGATGGATTGAGCCTGGCGCGCGAACTGCGTACGCAGTCGACCGTCCCGATTCTGATGCTGTCGGCACGCGGCGAAGAAATCGATCGTATCGTCGGCCTTGAAGTCGGGGCCGACGATTACCTTGCCAAGCCGTTTGGTCCGCGTGAGTTGCTTGCCCGGCTGCGTGCGCTGTTGCGGCGCAGTCAACCCGCGCCCGCGGCAAGGGAAATCTCCTCGCCGGCAAATCAATTCGGGCCCTTCGTGCTGGATGTGGCCGCGCACCGGCTACTCCGCGACGGACTGGATATGCATCTGACTGGCGCGGAGTTCGATCTGCTTCGGGTGCTGGTCGAGCGCCCAAACCGCGTGGTGTCGCGCGACGATCTGGTGACGTTGCTCAAGGGCTTTGATCGCGACCCCTTTGATCGCAGCATCGATATCCGGGTGGTGCGTTTGCGCCGAAAAATCGAGACGAACCCGTCGGAGCCCGCGTACGTGCGCACGATCCGCGGTGAGGGCTACTTGTTCAACCCGCGCGGTGAGCAATCTTGAAAAAAAAGCACACCCGAAAGCACGCCAGCCTCGCCCAGCAAAACGCCGTCACGCTTGCGATCATGTTTGTCATCTTCGAACTGGTGACGGTCGCTGCCGTCGCCGTGTTTGTGATGGTGCCGATGGCGCGCCGCTCGGCCGATGACCTGGCCAATCTGATGATCCTGTCGGCTCAAACCTGGAGCGAATTGCCGCCCGACACACGCGTTGATTTTGAACTGGAGCTTTCCAACACCTACCAACTGGCCTTACGCGCGGAACCGCCCGGTCAATCCGGTATCGGAAGCGATGAATGGCACTCTCCCTATCTTTACTTTCTGGAAGAAGCACTGAACGACAAGACCGGACGCGTACAACATCTGACGCGCGAAACCATTGCCGGAACCGGCTGGTACTGGCGGTCATTGCCGTCTGGTGGGTCAACCCTGTCGGTCGGATTTCCGCAGCGCAGAATTGGCGCCCAGCCCTTTGTCGCCTTCGCAATTTCCTCGATCGTCGGGCTGATCCTGGCGCTGCTGGCCGCGTTGTGGCTGGCACGCCGATCGGTCGTATCGCTGGCCAGGCTTGAAGCAGCCGCCGAACGCGTCGGTCGCGGCGAAGCCCCTACTCTGCTGCCGGAAACCGGACCGCGGGAATTGGCCACACTGGCCCGGCGATTCAATGAAATGGCGACGCAAGTCAGGGAGTTGCTCGCGGCCCGCACCACAATGCTCGCCGGCGTTTCCCACGATCTGCGCACACCGCTGGCACGCATGCGTCTGGCGCTCGCGTTATTGGAAGAAACACCAACGCCCAAGCTGATTGCCCGCCTCGAAAATGATATCGAAGAAATGGACCGGCTGATTGGACACGTGCTCAATCTGGCGCGTGGCATCGAACGTGAAACGCCCGCGGAGATCGACTTGCCAGGCCTGCTTGCCGACATGGCTGCGGTCGCGCCCGACGGCCTGGTACAAGTGCGGGTAACGCCGTTCCCTTGCCGACTGTTTGCACCCCCGTCGGCATTGCGGCGAGTGATCGGCAACTTGCTGGACAATGCGCTACGCTACGGTGGCAGAAAACCTGTTGAACTGGTTGCCGAGAAAACCGACAAGTGGGTCCGCATCGGAGTCCTCGATCGCGGGCCAGGTATTCCGCCCGAGCAGATGTGCGCCGTGTTCCAGCCGTTTCACCGTGTCGAGAGTTCGCGCAACCCAACCACCGGCGGCGCAGGATTGGGGCTGGCGATAGTGCGCCAACTGGCGGACACCTATGGCTGGCAAATCAAAATCGGCCCTCGAACAGATGGGGGGTTGGAAGCGTGGCTCACCCTTCCGGCTGTTTGATGGCGCTCCTGAATCCTGCTCAATGCCCTTCCACGCAGATTTCCTTGCGTACCACGGCGAGCAAGGTACGCGCCAGCAGGCCGATAATTATTAGCGTGAGCAAGGCGAGTAACACTGCCGCTAATCCCGAATAGAACGGTAGTTTCGTTGCTTTTGCCATCACCAGGGTGGCGATGGTGATGGCCGCGACGGGAAAGGAATACGCCCACCAGGAGAGAAAGAATTTTATCTTGGTGAAATAGCTGATCTGACTCATCAATAGCAGCGTGAAAAACAGGCCGACAAAGTAAAGCACGCGGCCGAATGCGTCAATCTCACCCACCAGATTGAACCAGGAGATGAAACCGACCGCGGGTGGGGCGATGAATATGAATAGCGTGGGCAGGAGACGCTCGGGCAAGCTGCCATGGAAAATCAGGCGGTTGATGATGGCGGCGGTGAGCACCGGCCAGAAAAACAATCCCAGGCTAAAGAAGAACCAGGAGACATCGGCAGGCGCATGATGCACACCCGCGATGGGCACCAGGATATTGCCGACCACGGGAATGAACCAGGCTGGATTCAAGTGGGCGATTTCGTACTTGGTGTGGTGTATCCAGGAAGACATCACAATGAGCGTGATGACCAGGTGCAGTGCCGTACCTACCGTCCATAGCCAGAAGGAAACGACCGGGGCGACATGCAGCGTGGCGGTAGCGATCAGCAACAGCCCAATCGAGAACGTTGGCACGAAGGCCAGTTTGACCGGATGTTTGAACTCAGCCATCACCTCCTGCGGGTATTTAATTGCCTTGGCGGTATAGAGGCCTGCCACCAATACAAATAGCGTGGCGCTGAGCCCAAGCAGGACGGGGCTGACGGAAAACTCCAATCCGAATATCTGTTCAGCCCGGCTCCACGCGATGGCAAATCCGGCGAGACCCATGATCATGGCGAACCAGGAAATTGGGAAATTTTTCAAGCGTGCGGTATTTTCGTTCATGATGGCTTCATTATTGGGCGAATGGGTCATTTGGGAACATCGCGAGCAAACAAACTGTATTTTCGCAGCAACCTGCCGCGAAATGTTCATTCACAAGTAACTGACGCGAGCACTGCTTGGCCCCTTGGCAACGAAATGCCCGAAACGCCGCGCAATACCTTGACCCTTTGAAAACAAGCGGGTGGGACTTCATGACCGAGTACTTCAAGACCTCAACGATCTGGGTGATCGACTTTCGCTACGACGGTCGGGCACGACGCTGGTTCAAGGCGTTCGGCCCGGATGATGACGTAAACAAAATCATGGCAGCCCACCTCCGCGATCTCTATGGTGACCGGGCACAATTAGTGGCAGTGGCGCGTGCAACGGAAGAAGAGGAGCGACAGTACCTGCGCGGCGAGGAGCCAAAAAATGTCTACTGTCCGACCGGCCTTTCCGGCAAGCGACCGGACCCGTCATCATAAGGATTGAGTCAGGAAACGCAATCGCTATCGCGTTGGGGCGGCGTGCGCGGGGAATTGGCCAAACCGGAATCGTCCTTGCGCGGCACAATTGTGTCGCGAAAACTCAAAACCTCAATTGGTACCTCACAAATTGGGCGTTCAGACAAATTCCAGGATTGGCTGGTCAACGCTCAGGCTGTCGCCCTTAACCGCGAGAACCTTGCCGACCACGCCATCGGCAGCGGCAAACAATACGTTCTCCATCTTCATCGCCTCGATTACCGCAACCCGCTCACCCGCCTGCACTTTTTGCCCGACCTGCACGGCTACTTCCGCCAGTAAACCCGGCATCGGTGAAAGCACAAAACGGCTCATATCCGGCGGCGACTTGTGGGGCATCAAGGCATACAGTTCGGCGGCACGTGGAGAGAGCACCAGCACATCAACTTGCGTGCCATCGTGGGACACACGCAGCGCCAGCGGATTGCGTCCGCCGGCCACCCAGCCGCCGCGTTCCACCTGCGCAACAAACGCCTCGCCGTTAACGGTGCCACTGAAACGAATCGAACCGAGGCGTGACGTGCTGCAGATCTGATAACTCTTTGCCCCCACCTTGACAAGGCTGGAGCCAGTCTTACCGTCGAAATCCGACACACTGACCGCCGTTTGCGCGGTGCTACCTTGCGGCCCCAATGTGACCACCATGAACTCCGCACCCAAGGCCAGTTCGTGGCCCTTAAGCTGGCCGCTGATGGCGCTGGCACGTTCCCGATATCGCCGATTCACGCAAGCCGCAAGGGCCAGCAGGAAGTCGGGGTCATCATGCGGCACGTCCTGCGCACGAAACCCGCTGGCATAGTGCTCGGCAATGAAGCCGGTATTGAATTCACCTGCTACAAATTTGGGATGCGCGAGCAATGCCGCCTGGAAGGGAATGTTGCTGGAGACACCGCGAATGACGAAACCATTCAGCGCCAGGCGCATCTTCGCAATGGCTTCGAGCCGGTTTTTGCCATGCACGATCAGCTTGGCGATCATGGAGTCGTAGAACATCGGTATTTCGCCGCCTTCCACCACGCCGGTGTCGACGCGCACGCCGTGCAGTTGCGCGGTGTCGGCGGAAAACATGGTTTCATGTGGCGGCATAAATCCCACCAATCGCCCGGTACTCGGCAGGAAATTGCGAAACGGGTCCTCGGCGTTGATCCGGCATTCGATGGCCCAGCCATCGCGCTTGACCTGGGCTTGCGTCAGCGGCAATTTCTCTCCGGCCGCCACGCGAATCATCAGCTCCACCAGGTCCAGCCCTGTGATGCATTCGGTGACCGGATGCTCGACTTGCAGACGCGTGTTCATCTCGAGAAAGAAAAAGCTCTGGTCCTTGCCGACAACGAATTCCACCGTGCCGGCGCTCTGGTATTTCACGGCCTTGGCCAATGCGACCGCCTGTTCACCCATCGCCTTGCGTGTGGCATCGCTGATGAATGGCGATGGCGCTTCCTCGATGACCTTCTGGTGCCGCCGCTGGATCGAGCACTCGCGCTCGTTGAGATAAATCACGTTACCGTGAGAATCGCCCAGCACCTGGATTTCGATGTGGTGCGGTCCCTCAACAAATTTCTCGATGAAGACGCGGTCGTCGCCAAAGCTGTTGCGCGCTTCATTGCGGCAGGTGGTGAAGCCCTCGAAGGCTTCCTTTTCGTTGTGCGCCACGCGCAGGCCCTTGCCGCCGCCGCCGGCCGATGCCTTGATCATTACCGGGTAGCCGATGCCTTTGGCAATTTCCACGGCTTTCTCTGCCGTTTCGATCGCATCATTGACACCCGGAATGCAGTTGACGCCGGCCGCACCCGCCAGACGCTTGGATTCAATCTTGTCGCCCATGGCGGCGATCGAATAGTGTTTGGGCCCGATGAAGATGATCCCCTCCTCTTCGACCCGTTTGGCGAAGCCTGAGTTTTCGCTCAGAAAACCATATCCCGGATGCACCGCCTGTGCGCCGGTCTGTTTGCACGCGGCAATGATCCGGTCGGCCTGCAAATAGCTTTCGCGGCTCGGCGCGGCGCCGATGTGCACGGCTTCGTCGGCCAGCACCACATGGCGCGCGTCGCGGTCCGCGTCGGAATAAACGGCCACGGTCTTGATGCCCATTTTCTGCGCGGTCTTGATGACACGGCAGGCAATTTCACCGCGATTGGCAATCAGAATCTTGTCAAACATATGCATTTCCCGTCTTGTTTTTCAGCATCGTCCTGCGTTTGGAAATTACCATCTACTCCACTCAACCCTAAAGTGGAATATTGCCGTGCTTGCGCCACGGGTTTTCCAACTTCTTGTCCTGCAGCATCACCAGGCTGCGGCAAATACGTTTGCGCGTTTCGTGCGGCTGGATGACGTCGTCGATGAAGCCTCGCGCGCCGGCCACAAACGGGTTGGCGAATCGCGCCTTGTATTCGGCTTCGCGCGCGGCGAGTTTGGCCGGATCGCCCTTGTCTTCACGGAAGATGATTTCCACCGCGCCCTTGGCGCCCATCACAGCAATCTCGGCGTTGGGCCAGGCAAAGTTGACGTCGCCGCGCAGGTGCTTGGACGACATCACGTCGTAAGCTCCACCGTAGGCTTTGCGCGTAATCACCGTGATCTTCGGCACTGTGCACTCCGCGAACGCGTACAACAGCTTAGCGCCATGCTTGATGATGCCGCCATACTCCTGGCTGGTCCCCGGCATGAAGCCCGGCACATCGACGAAGGTAACCACGGGAATATTGAACGCGTCACAGAAGCGCACAAAGCGCGCCGCCTTGATCGAACTCTTGATGTCCAGGCAACCCGCCGCCACCTGCGGCTGGTTCGCCACGATGCCCACCGTCTGCCCTTCCATGCGGCAGAAGCCGATGATGATGTTCCGCGCATAGTCGGGTTGCAGCTCGAAAAAATCCGCATCATCAGCGACCTTGACGATCAATTCCTTCATGTCGTAGGGCTTGTTCGGGTTGTCAGGCACCAGGCTATCCAGGCTCATGTCCATGCGGTGCGCGGGATCGCCGCCCTTGCGCGTGGGCGCCTTCTCGCGATTGTTCAGCGGCAGGTAATTGAACAGGCGGCGCAGCATCAGCAGCGCATCCACATCGTTGTCGAAAGCCTGATCGGCCACGCCGCTTTGCGTAGTGTGGGTGATAGCGCCACCGAGTTGTTCGGCGGTCACGTCCTCGTGCGTCACGGTCTTCACCACTTCTGGGCCGGTGACGAACATGTATGAACTATCCTTGACCATGAAGATAAAGTCGGTCATCGCCGGCGAATACACCGCGCCGCCCGCGCACGGCCCCATGATCATGCTGATCTGCGGAATCACGCCGCTGGCCATGACGTTGCGCTGGAATACATCGGCATAGCCGCCGAGTGATGCCACGCCTTCCTGGATGCGCGCGCCGCCCGAATCGTTCAGGCCAATCACCGGCGCGCCAACATTCATCGCCTGGTCCATCACCTTGCAGATTTTCTCCGCATGGGCTTCGCTCAGCGCGCCGCCGAAGACGGTGAAATCCTGGCTGAAAACGAATACCAAGCGGCCGTTGATCATGCCGTAACCGGTCACGACGCCATCGCCTGGAATCTTGTTATCAGCCATGCCGAAGTCGTTGCAGCGGTGCTCGACAAACATGTCCCATTCCTCGAACGTGCCTTCGTCCAGCAGCAGTTCGAGACGTTCACGCGCCGTCAGCTTGCCCTTCTTGTGTTGCGCGTCAATGCGCTTTTGGCCGCCGCCCAGGCGCGCAGCCGCCCGTTTTTTTTCAAGTTCTTGCAGGATATCTTGCATGGATTTTTCTCTGAGTTGCGATGAAATCTGTGGCCGCTCGACTTCAATGCGCTGGCAGCCTGCATCGCGTTGCAGCGGAAGACACCAGCCGGTGTCCCGTGACATCGCAATTTAGTTTTTTATGTGGGATTAATGATTGACTATTCGTCCAAACGGGATGGGCCGGAAGTCCGATTCAGCTCCCAAACCCGACATTGGCAGTCTATCGCAAATCTCATGCGATCGACCCAAGGCCACTGCTTCACACCGGCGCGCTAAGTCGCGATTGGCATTGGCGAACTCAAGCACTGGTGCGCCTTTTCAGGCACTTTCTGTCTGAACGCCGCTCCAGTGCTTGTGTTCGAATTGTTAGTGCGAATCCCGCCAGCTATCGTATGATTCCCGCACCCGTCCCGCACCTCTCCCGCACCCCGCCCGCACCCTATGACGCCCGCCGACTTCATCCTTAAGTGGAAAGACAACAAGCTCTCCGAGCGCGCCGGGGCGCAGGCGCATTTTCTCGACCTGTGCGAACTGCTGGGCGTCGAGAAACCGAATGATCCCGACCACTACTGCTTCGAACGCGGCGCCAAACGCACCGGCGCAGGACGCGGCTGGGCGGATGTGTGGAAGCGCCACAACTTCGCCTGGGAATACAAAGCGCCCGACGCCAATCTGGATGCCGCGTTAAAGCAACTGATGACCTACGCGCTGGCGCTGGACAACCCGCCGCTGCTGGTGGTGAGCGACCGCAAGCGCATCGACATCCACACCCATTTCACCGGCACGCCGTCGGAAACGCACACCATCGCGATCGACGACATTGGCACGCCGGAGAATCTGCAAAATCTGCGCTGGCTATTCGAGAGCCCGAACGAATTCAAGCCCAAGCGCACCCGCACCGCCATCACCTTGCAGGCCGCCAAACTGATCGGCGATCTGGCGTGGGTGATGCAGCAACGCGGGCATGATCCGCAACAGGTCGCGCACTTCCTGAACAAGATCATCTTCTGCCTGTTTGCGGAGGACGCCAATGGTCCCGCCAGCGAACCGCTGCTGCCGAATCATCTCTTTTCCAGCATCCTGAAAAACGGCCAGAAGGACCTGCCGCGTTTCGAGCGCCAACTGAAAAACCTGTTTCACGCCATGTCGATACGCAATGGCGATTTCGGCGAGCACGTCATCCAGTGGTTCAACGGCGGCTTGTTCGATGACGATCTCACGCTGCCGCTGACCGCCGACGATCTCGACAAACTGCTGAATGTTTCGCAGCTCGACTGGAGCGCCATCGAACCTTCCATCTTCGGCACGCTGTTCGAACGTGGACTGGACCCCGCCAAACGCAGCCAGCTCGGCGCGCACTACACCGATCCCGTCTCGATCATGCGCATCGTCAACCCGGTGATCGTGGAGCCGCTGCTGGCTGAATGGCGGATTGAGAAAGAACAGATCGCGGCACAGATGGCGGTGCTACACGAATATGAAAACAGCAAAAAGCCATCGGAGAAAGCCAAAGCCACCACCGCGCTCAAAGACGCCACCAAACGCTACATCGGCTTCAAGGAAAAGCTCAAGAACTTCACGGTGCTGGACCCGGCCTGCGGCAGCGGCAACTTTCTGTATCTGGCGTTGCAGTCATTGAAAGATATCGAACTGCGCGTCGGCCTGGAAGCGGAAGAACTCGGATTGGAACGCGGCTTCCCGGAAGTCGGCCCGCAATCGATGCACGGTATTGAGCTGAGTCCGTATGCAGCCGAACTCGCGCGTGTGACCGTGTGGATCGGCGATATTCAGTGGATGCTGAAACACGGGTTTCGCGCCGAGCAAGGCCGATCCTGAAAACGCTGGATCAGATTCAGTGCCGCGACGCGCTGCTCGACATTCGATGCCACCCGACGCAGCCGAAGAACCCATTCGTCGGCAGACGATCACGATGGCTCAATGGCCCATCGTCGATGCGATTATTGGCAATCCGCCCTTTTTGGGTGGCAGCAAAATGCGCGAGCAGCTTGGCGATTCCTACTCGGAAGACTTGCGTGAAATGTACGAACTGATGGTGCCCGGCGGCGCGGACCTGGTGTGTTACTGGTTTGCGAAAGCGCAGTCGGCGGTCGAGTACGCAAGCGGCTGCGGGAAAATGCTGCGCGCCGGTTTGGTCGCGACCAACTCCATTCGCCAGCGCACCAATCGTCCGGTGCTGGAACGCATCGTCGCGAATGGCGAAATCTACAATGCATGGAGCGATGAGGAGTGGGTGAACGAGGGCGCGGCGGTGCGCGTCTCCATCGTCTGCTTCTCATCCGTTCGCCCTGAGCTTGTCGAAAGGGTGGTTCGACAGGCTCACCACGAACGGTATTGCTTGATGGCCGCCGCGTGGCGAGCATCAACGCGGATTTGACGGGCAGCGAAACCGGCGCGGGCGCGCTGGATGTAACGCAAGCGAAACCGTTGAAGGAAAATGCGGGCGTAAGTTTTCCGGGGCTCGCAAAATTGGCGCGTTCGATATCGAGGGCGACTTGGCGCGCGGATGGTTGGCGCTGCCGAATCCGCACGGAAAATCCAATAGCGATGTGTTGAAGCCGAGCTGGAACGGCATCGATGTGACCCGTCGCACGCGCGACGGTTGGATCATCGACTTCGGCACCACCATGAGTGAAGCCGATGCAGCGCTCTACGAAGCGCCCTTTCGCTATGTCGTGGAACACGTAAAGCCAGAGCGCGAACAAAACAATCGCGAGACGTATCGCAAGAATTGGTGGAAGCATGGCGAGCCGCGTATTGCGATGCGTGCGGCGATTGCGCCACTGAAGCGATATGTCGTCACGGGAGAAGTGGCTAAGCATCGCAATTTTTTTGTGGGCCACGAAGCCATATTGCCCGACAAGAAGCTAATTGTTATTGCTAAAGACGATGACCTGACCTTCGGTATCGTCTCGTCGCGGATTCATGAAGCATGGACCTTGGCGCTGGGCGGTCGTCATGGTGTGGGTAACGATCCGTATTACAACCCCACCCAATGCTTCCAAACCTTCCCATTCCCCAAACCAAACGCCGAAGTCGAAAGTGAAATCGCCGCCGCCGCCCAACGCCTCAACCAACTCCGCGAAAACTGGCTGAACCCGCCCGAGTGGGTGGACGTGGTGCCCGAAGTCGTGGCCGGCTATCCGGACCGCATCATCCCCAAACCCGAATACGCCAAAGCCATCAAGGAACGCACGCTCACCAATCTCTACAACGCCAAACAAAAAGGTGAAGTGCAATGGCTCACCGACGCGCACCGCACACTCGATGCCGCCGTCGCCCGCGCCTACGGCTGGGACGACTACACGCCGGAGATGCCGGACGAGGAAATTCTGCGGCGGTTGCTGAAGTTGAATCTGGAGCGGGCAGCGCGGCGATAAATTGCCCGCCAATAAACGAAACACCAGCATTGGCGGGCATTTCCAGCCGCTTTCGGCCGGAAAACCGCGCGGGATAAAGACTTTGCACCAGTTTTCCGAGGGAAAAGTCTCCTTGTTCACCCCTCCCCCAAATGCGCCTGCGCCTCCCCCACGCTTGCATACAAGTGCGGCGCGACGTTGCGTCGGGACAACGCTTCCCCGAGCTTCAACCTGAGGAAAGTGCTCGACGTGTAGCGCGTCACATCAAGGTAGTATTTTTCCATCAGCCCCTTGACCATGCGGATGTAATCGTCAATCAGCTCCGTGGCGATGCTGAAGCGATCATAGTTAACCACGGCATAGACCTTGTGCCCGACCGTTTCCAGCGTTGCCTCGACTGCCTGGCGAATTCGTTCAATATCGGCGTTGTTTTGCACGGAAAGCCCTTCAAAATTGACGAAGAACAGATTTCCGTCCGGATCAAATGCCAGGCGTTCCTCAAACGGCAATTCGAGTAAATCGGGTCGCAGGTTCATTGGGCCATCGGCAAAGATGCGTTCGTCCATCAGCACTGGCGGCGCGTTCATGACCGGCTTGAACGCCATGCGGGAAATGATGTCGCGTTCGAGATCAATGCCCGACGCAATCTCGATCAATTCGAGCCCATCGGGACAAAGCCGGAATACACAGCGCTCGGTCACGTAGAGTACCGTGGTGCCACGGCGCAATGCCTCCGGGCCGCTGAATGTGCGGTGCTCGACTTCCTCGACAAACTTCTGCGCGCGGCCGTCGTTGAGGATCGCCAATTGGCCGTCGCGAACCGCGATTTCCAGATTGCCTGCCGTGAAGGTGCCAACAAAGACCACCTTCCGCGCGTTCTGGCTGATATTGATAAATCCTCCCGCGCCTGCACGCAGGACAAACCTCGACATTGGGGTTGCCTTGACGGTCCGCTTGCGCGAGACCGAGAAACACAATGTCCCGGTCGCCACCGTCGTAAATCAAACTGGCTGGGCTGGTCGATGATCGCTGGGTATTCATCGCCGCGCCGAAATGGGGCCGCCACGCCGGTATTCCGCCCTATGGTTCCCGGCTCGGTCGTCATCGTTAGCAGGTCGGTGACTTTCTCCTCCCGCCCCAACCGCGGCAATGCCTTCCGGCATGCCGGTACCGAGATTCACCACCGCGTTGGCGTAGAGTTCAGTGCTGCCGCGCGCCGGGCGATGATTTTGCGCTCGTTCATCGGCAGCGGCGGAATTACCGACATCGGTGCACGCAACTCGCCGGAGAACGCAGGACTGTATTGTTCAATGAAGGTCTGCATGTGGTATTCAGGCTTTTCGGCGACCACCACGCAATTGACCAGGATGCCCGGAACCTTGACCTGCCGCGCATTCAGCGTGCCGCGTTCAGCGATGCGTTCCACTTGCGCGATGACGATGCCGCCGGAATTGTGCGCAGCCATCGCGATGGCACCTTGCTTCAAGCGTCAGCGCCTCTTTTTCCATCGTGATGTTGCCGTCGGGGTCGGCGGTGGTTCCGCGAATAATGCCAACGTGGATCGGCAGCGCCTTGTAGAAAAGATATTCCTCGCCGTCAATTTCCATCAGCCGGACCAGCTCGACCGTCGTCCGCTCATTCAACTTGCCGCCGCCGAAACGCGGATCGACAAAGGTGCCGAGTCCGACCCGCGTCGATGTCCCGGGCTTGCCGGCGGCGATGTCGCGGAACAGGTGCGTGATGACGCCCTGCGGCAGGTTGTAGGCCTCGATGCGATTGGCGACCGCGGTTGCTGGAGCTTCGGCACTGGGGCCCCAGTGCCCGCCGTTACGCGGCCAACCAGTCCTCATGGCCCAGATGATTGGGGCGCGATCCTTGCCATCCCCTGGTAAGCGGCGGCCAGACCAGCGTCGTTGCCCGGACTGCCGAGACCTTGCAGGTCCGCGCCCTCGCTTTCAGGAAATAAGTTTCTTCAAGCGCAACGGCAATATTTTCAGCAAATCCAATGCCCACGAAACCACTGGTGGCGACGGTGTCACCATCGCGAATCAGGCGTACCGCTTCGCGCGCGCTAACGACCTTGCCGGTATCGGAGGCCCGCAGCGAGGCGGCAAGTGGATGACGGGACAGAGGCATGCTGATTCCTCGTTAGTGATTGCGGAACGGATCGGTTCCCAAGCGGCAATGTTGAGGCAACGTTTACCCAATACTACCGTCAAATACTTGATTCACGATCGGATCAACCGTGCCTCACCGCGCGGCGACAGCCCTCATCGGTGGGTACCACCCAAATTTCCACGCGGCTATCGTGCCCGTGAGCCGCCATCACTTCGCTACCCGTGGCTAATTGGTTCAACGCAGGATCCACCACAAAGGCCGAGCCATGCCAGACGATCACCAAGCTTCGGCGCGAAGCACGGCATCATGCTCGCCGATACCACCACTGAAGGCCAGCACGTCGAGCCCACCCAGGCAGGCGGTCAGGGCGCCGGATTCGCGCACCACGCGGTAGGTGAACATGTCGATCGCCCGTTGCGCCGCCGCACTGCCATCCGCACGCAGTTGACGCATATCCGCCGAAATTCCTGACACGCCAAGCAAGCCACTCTGTTTGTAAAGCAGGTTTTGCAGCCGGTCATGGTCCCAGCCTTGCTCCAGCAAATAGAGCAGAACTCCGGCATCGAGTGAACCGGTGCGCGTGCCCATCATCAGGCCATCAAGCGCGGAGAAACCCATTGTTGTCTTCTGGCTGCGACCTTCGCGGGCGGAGCACTGGAAACTGGCCCCATTGCCCAGATGCGACATCAGGGCGCGCCTCCGGCAATGGGCTGCGATCACCCGCGGCACCCCATGATGTACTGACGCGATAGTCCATGAAAGCCATAGCGGCGCACGCCTCTGCCCGACCAACGATTGCGGTAAGGCGAAGCCGTAATCCACCTCGAGCAGCGTGGCATGGAAAGCGTATTATCAAAGCACGCTACCTGCGTGATGGAGGGAAACGCATTTTGAAACGCCCGGATACCCTGCAGGTTATGTGGCTGGTGCGGCGGCGCGACCGAAATCA
>JADKJR010000021.1 GCA_016720925.1 Betaproteobacteria bacterium
TTCAATCGCGAGTACGTGAGGTGTCAGCCCGCACGCCGCGTGCAAATCTCATGGTTGATGCGAAATACTCAGAAAGTAGCGTCGAGGCGGCACTGCTGGCAACGGTTGCGCTGCCTGCGGATCGCGTCGATGCAGTGGTATTCCTCGGTGTCACAGAAGATAAGCTGACCAGCCCCGTCTCGGCGGGTGAAAACAAGGGCGTACTTCTGAAGCACGACCACGTGGTGCGCGCCTTGATTGGTCCACTTGCGGTCGACGCAAAAGACCGGGCGCAGGGCAATTTTCCGGTCCGGCGAATTCTTGCGCTCGCGCCGGACTGGAAACGCAGCGATTTATCGATCGTCGCTTTTGTGCAAAATTCACGTACTGGAGAAATCCTGCAAGCGTTGAGCACGCCGCTCTGCCGCGGCTGATCGCGGTTTCGCGCCGGCGGCCTTGAAGCTCGCAAGCAGATGATTTGCCGTCGCCACGTGTTCAATTCGCCAGTGCGAATTTATTACACGCGAATGAGCGCAAAAATTGGGTATGATTCGCGTGCCCAATTGCCAATGTATTGTGAGCCATGATCCTTCCCGAACCCTTTAGTGTCGAAATTTGCGATTGGTCGCAACATCAGGCTGCGCTTGCAGAAGTACGTCATGCCGTCTTCGTGGAAGAGCAGAAAGTTCCGCGGGAAATCGAGCTAGATGAACTGGATGCAATGTCCGTGCATGCCATCGCGCGGGACGCGGGTGGAAATGTCATTGGCACAGGCCGGCTGATTTTGCCGTCGCCACTGCCACGGATCGGTCGCATGGCGGTATTGAAGCCTTGGCGGCGCGCTGGCGTCGGCGCGGCCATCCTGCGGATGCTGTGCCGCGATGCAAAGCTGCGTGGATATTCCGAAGTCACGCTGAATGCGCAGACGCACGCCACACCGTTTTACTTCAAACACGGATTTCTTTCGCACGGTCCGGAATTTGTTGAGGCGGGCATTCCACATCAGGAAATGCGCAAGAAGATCTAGCAGCCTGTCGGACTTAGAGAATCGACGCGAAAAATGATTTGGGCGAGGGAAAATTTCTACGCTTTTCAAGCCAATGGTTGTTCCATTGGCGCCGAAAGGCGGGGAAATTTGCGCCGGCCACATCATTTTGCAGCCGATTCCATCTAAGTCCGACGGGCTGCTAGGCCAACTCAGGCACCAGATAGGGCAGTGGCTTTACCACAAGCTTGGGACCGTCGAGAGCCCCCAGCGCAAGCGAACCACCTTTGATGGCCTCGATCTGCGCGACGACCAGTGCATCGAATCCACCGCCCGGCGCGGGCGCGGCATTTGCGATCATGCCCGCCGCCTGATCGGCAAACTCCTGCGAATAAACGGAATCGCCCGGTTTCGGAACTGCCGTCGTCGAATGAACCCAGGCCATGCGACGTTTCAGTATGCCCCGGTACTGCGTGCGTGCAACGATTTCCTGGCCGGGATAACAGCCCTTTTTGAAACTGACGCCGCCGACCAATTCAAAGTTCGCCATCTGCGGGACAAATTGGTCCTGTGTGCTTGGCAGTACCGTGAGAATACCCTCGCGAATCTTGAGGTCATCCCAGACTGACGCACCGACGCGCATTGCCTGACGCGATAGCTCACGCCACCATGCAATCGCATTGTCCGCGCTCGCAATGATTTCGAATCGATTGGCCGACAGTCGCACAATCCTTCCGCCGTCGACATGCAATGTGCTCATCGAGGGTTCTGGAACCTGGCCGGTGATGGCCCTGACCATTGATTCGGCGTCCGCGCCGGCGATTCCAAAACGTACCCAGTTTGCACTCTCATCGCTAAGCGTGACCTTCGAGCGCAGTACAAACATCTGCATGCGCTTCTGTATGACGGGCTGCAATGAGCGCGGCAGTTGCAGGAAATATCCTTGCTTGCCTTTCCAGACAAGGAAAGTTGCCAGCAGCCTGCCTTTGGGTGAGCACCAGCCATTCCACTGGGCCACGCCATCGGCAAGTGTCAGCACATCGTTGCAGAACTGGGCCTGCAAATATGAAGCGGCGTCATCGCCGCTCACGAGGATCAGGCCATCGTGCGACAGATCGCATAGGACGGCTCGACTATTGATGGCCGACGACTCACGCGTCGGGTCCCCAAAATCAGCGATCCGCCCATCGGCAAAACGTGCACCTTGGTCAGTGAGTTCGGAAATCCAGCGCTCGCTCATGGGACACTATTCTCGGTTACGATTCGGCAGGCAAGCAGTTATATGTCGCCAACAGGCATCCAGCGCCACATTGGCCCCATTGTAGATTTATTCATATGTCCGAAGTTCAAGCCCCTGAAAACAAATCCTTCGATCCGCGCTGGATTACGTTGCGGGTTTCACGTATCAATCTCGGCATCACCATCTTCGGTGCACTGCTGGCGTTCCCCGTGATGATGCTGATCGGCGGAATGGATGTGTGGATCCGCATGTCGCTGCTGGCAGGGTTTGTGGCGTCCATGGCGTGGGACTTGCAGCTGATATTGCTCAAAGGAAGGGATTCGGTCGGCGCATTCTACTTGTTTGACCTGGATCCCGTTTCACCGTTGGCGGCGCCCGATCCATCGGGCATGAAGAAGAAAGTTCGCGCGGACTCGCCCCGGCTGGGGATACGCATCCGCTTTGCGAATGCAGCGAATCATCCCGCATCCAGCGAGCAAAATGGCCTTGTACTGACAAGGGCATTTGTATCGCCCTGGTTCACGGCATTGCGTTATCACCTGCCCGGAGATGCCGCCTGGCGGCGCTGGTGGCCGCGTGTCATACCGCTTTGGGCGGATAGCCTCGATGCGGGTGATTTTCGCGGGATTCGCGTGGCCCTCAAGTGGAAGTAGTCCACGCAGTGCCAAATCGACGCATCTAGCACGGCACGGCACGGCAAGGACGGTAAGAGACGGGATGGCCTCCGGTATAATTTCACCTCCGGTACCACCTTTTCTTCCCGGCCCTGCCAATGAATTCCCCTCAAGTTGTTCCGCCCGTAGCGCCCCCTGTTTTGGTGCTGCGCGGCTCGCCGGCGCTATCGGCATTTCGTCTCGATAAACTTCGGCAAATGCTGATGCAAGCGCATCCGGCGATCCGGTCGATCGACAGTGCATTCGTGCATTTTGTCCACGCGACGCGAACGCTCGACGAACGCGAATCCTCGATCCTGCATAAGTTGTTGACCTACGGCGGCCCCGCATCCCCCGCGCACGAGGGGGAGAGTTTTCTCGTGATTCCACGCGTTGGCACGATCTCGCCCTGGGCATCGAAAGCGACCAATATCGCTCGCAATTGCGGACTGGATAGCGTGCATCGGATCGAGCGCGGCGCGTTGTTCACCGTGAAATGCGAAGGCGCCGTGTCCGCAAATATTCGCGATGCCGTCGCCGGCGCAATTCATGACCCCATGACGGAGACCGTGCGCTTTTCGCTTGACGATGCGGCTGAACTATTTGTCGAACAGGCGCCGGTGCCGTTGGCGCACGTGCCCCTGATGGCGGACGGCAAGCAGGCATTGAGCCGCGCGAACATCGACATGGGACTCGCCATGGCGGCCGACGAGATTGACTATCTCCACGACTACTATCAACGCATCAAGCGCGACCCGACCGATGTTGAATTGATGATGTTCGCGCAGGCGAATTCCGAGCACTGCCGTCACAAGATTTTCAATGCCTCCTGGACCATCGACGGCGAAGCGAAGGACAAAAGCCTGTTTGCAATGATACGAAACACGCATCAGCTGGCGCCGCGCGGGACGATCGTCGCGTATTCGGACAATTCGGCGATCATGCAGGGTGCAACCATTGAACGTTTCTATCCGGACGGAGATGGGAGCTTTGGTTTTCACAAAGATGAAACCCATATCCTGATGAAGGTGGAAACGCACAATCACCCGACCGCCATTGCACCGTGGCCGGGTGCGGCGACCGGTTCCGGCGGCGAGATTCGCGACGAAGGTGCGACCGGCGTTGGTGCGAAGCCCAAAGCCGGGCTCACCGGGTTCTCGGTATCAAACCTGAACATCCCCGGGCATCGCCAGCCTTGGGAAAATCCATACGGAAAGCCCGCGCGTATTGCCTCCGCGTTGACGATCATGATCGAGGGGCCGATAGGCGGCGCCGCCTTCAACAATGAATTCGGCCGCATCAATCTCACCGGTTACTTCCGCACCTACGAGCAATGGGCCGATGGCGTGGTGCGTGGATATCACAAACCCATCATGATCGCCGGCGGCCTGGGAAATATTTCCAGCCGTCACACTCACAAGAAACCGCTGGTGCCGGGTACGCTGCTGATTCAACTCGGTGGTCCCGGCATGCGCATTGGCCTCGGTGGTGGCGCGGCATCGTCGATGACTTCGGGCACCAATACGGAAGCGCTGGATTTTGATTCGGTGCAGCGTGCCAACGCGGAAATGCAGCGCCGTTGCCAGGAAGTAATCGATGCCTGCTGGCAAATGCAGGATGCCAATCCAATCTTGAGTCTCCACGATGTCGGTGCGGGAGGTATCTCCAACGCCTTGCCTGAACTCGCGCATGGCGGTGGTGCTGGCGCACGGTTTGATTTACGCGCGGTGCCGTCAGAAGAACCGGGTATGAGCCCGCGGGAAATCTGGAGCAACGAGTCGCAGGAGCGTTATGTGCTGGCCATCGCGCCGCAATCGCTGGATCGGTTCCGGCAGATCTGCGAGCGCGAGCGTTGCCCGTTTGCAGTGTTGGGTACCGCGACCGAGGCGCAGCAACTCGTGGTTGTTGATCCCCTGTTCGGAAACAATGCGGTTGATATGGACATGGATGTGCTGCTTGGCAAGCCGCCGCGCATGCATCGGGACGTTGTGTCGGTAGCGGTGACACTACCTGCATTGAATACGGCCGATATGGAATTGAAGGACGCCACCTATCGCGTATTGCGGCTGCCGGCCGTGGCGGACAAATCATTCCTGATCACGATTGGCGATCGATCCGTTGGCGGGCTGACGGTACGCGACCAGTTCGTTGGTCCCTGGCAGGTGCCGGTTGCCGATTGCGCGGTCACGCTGATGGGTTATCACACGCTGCAAGGCGAGGCGATGGCGGTGGGGGAACGCGCGCCGGTCGCGATTATCGATGCGCCCGCGTCAGGCCGCATGGCGGTCGGCGAGGCCATCACCAACATCGCAGCAGCGGATGTGGCAGCGATCAGCGATATCAAACTGTCGGCAAACTGGATGGCGGCGGCAGGTTTTCCAGGTGAAGATGCGCGCTTGTTCGAGACAGTGAAAGCGGTGGGCATGGAATTGTGCCCCGCGCTGGGCATGTCCATTCCGGTCGGCAAGGATTCCTTGTCGATGAAAACGGTGTGGGACGACGGGGCCGAAAAGAAGCAGGTCGTCGCGCCGGTTTCTCTTGTGATTACCGCATTTGCGCATGTGGCGGATGCCGGGAAGACACTGTCACCGGTACTCGATCGCGGTGCCGGTGATACCGAGTTGGTGCTGATCGATCTCGGGGCAGGCAGGAACCGGCTGGGCGCATCGGCACTCGCACAGGTATACGGACAGGTGGGCAACGCAGCTCCCGACCTGGACGACCCCGCGCAACTCAGACATTTTTTTGCCGCGATACGGCTGCTTACGCGCGGGCACAAAATCCTCGCCTACCACGACCGTTCGGATGGCGGACTGCTCGTGACACTTGCCGAGTTGATGTTTGCGTCGCGCTGCGGGCTGACCATCAATCTGGATGCGCTCACCTATTCTGAACGCGAAGCGGATGTCGACGATTACGACGTCAGCAGCACCGCGACGAAACTCGGCGAAAGCGAAGCGGTTCTGGCCGCGCTGTTCAACGAAGAACTCGGCGCGGTAATACAGATTCGCAAGGCAGATCGTGCGGTGGTGATGCAGGTACTGCGCGGCGCAGGGCTCGCCACATGCAGTCATGTCATCGGCCATCCCAACGACAGCGATGAACTGAGGGTGATTCGCGCCACGCGGTCGCTGCTGTGCGAAAAACGCGTTGACCTGCAGTCGGCCTGGAGTGAGACGAGCTTTCTGATTCAGTCGCTGCGTGACAATCCCGTTACCGCGAAACAGGAATTCGAGCGGCTGCAGGACGCGACCGATCCGGGGCTTAACGCCAAGGTCAGCTTCGATCCTGCTGAAAACGTCGCGGCGCCATTTATCGGTGTGGCGGCAGCACCGAGGATTGCAATTCTCCGAGAGCAGGGTGTCAACGGTCAGGTGGAAATGGCGCATGCCTTTACCCGTGCCGGATTCGATGCCATCGACGTGCACATGAGCGACATCATCAGTGGCCGGATATCGCTGGCCGATTTCAAGGGCTTCGCCGCCTGCGGGGGTTTTTCCTACGGTGACGTACTCGGCGCGGGCGAGGGCTGGGCGAAATCTGTCTTGTTCAATCCGCGTGCACGCGACGAGTTCGGGGCTTTCTTTCAGCGTAGCGATTCTTTCGCGCTCGGTGTGTGCAATGGCTGCCAGATGATGTCCAACCTGCACGAAATCATTCCGGGCGCGGAAAACTGGCCGCATCTTGAACGCAACGGCAGCGAACAATATGAAGCGCGCACCGTGCTTGTCGAGGTCCGTGAATCTCCGTCTATCCTGTTTGCCGGCATGAGCGGCTCGCGACTGCCGGTGGCAACCGCGCACGGCGAAGGCCGCGCAGTGTTTCGTGATGCCGCGCAGCAAGATGCCGTTCGCTGGCTGTGCGCGGCGCAGTTCGTCGACAATCAGGGCCGCGCGACTGAACAATTCCCGGCCAATCCCAACGGATCACCACTGGGCATGACCGCCTTTACGACGCCGGATGGGCGCTTTACGATCATGATGCCGCACCCGGAGCGGGTCGCGCTGAATGTGAATCTGTCGTGGCGACCGGTCGATTGGCCGGTGGCTGATGTGGATGGAAAGCCGGCGTTCAGCCCGTGGATGCGCATGTTTCAAAATGCCAGGCGTTGGGTCGGTTGACCTGCTTGACGGCAAACACTAGCGCTGGTGCGGCTTCCGCGCATAAAATGCCATGAAAGCCGCACCAGTGCTAGGGTTTGCCGACCCGAAATCAGCGCAGCGGTGACTTTTCCGCTGACACTCGTCTTACACCCGCGACATAGCGTTTGAGTGTCGACGAGAGTTCGCCCGACGGAATCATGGCTTCAATCAACTGAAATTTTCCGCGTGTGGCAACGGCCTGCGCGAGTGCATCGGCAAGCTCCGCACGGGTACGGGCACGCATGCCATCGCCGCCCATGCCTGCCGCCATGCTGGCGAAATTCCATTCACCGAGATGATTGAAAGCAGACTCCGGCTGGAAACTTTGCAGCATGCCCCAGCCAGCGTTGTTGAATACCACCACGATTGGATCCCAGCCGTATCGAGGACAATTGCCCAGTTCCCAGCCAGTCATCTGGAATGCCCCATCGCCGACCAGAATCAGTGCGCGTCGGCCGCTGGCGGCCTGCAATCCCAGCCCGGCGGGAACGCCGAAGCCCATGGTGGCGTAATAGCCGGGGGCTACACGATGTGTGTGATCGATATCCATGGACGTGAACAGACAGTCGCCGACGTCCACGGCGAGCGGCATGCGGCCATGCCGGGCCATGAGATCGTTGATGGCGCGCGCGATGTCATCCGGCGCGATGGTGTGGTCATCGGCGACCAGGCCGGCGGGGCAGGGCACAGGTTGTGTGCACGCCTTGTCGCTGGCGTAGGCAGGCGTCCACTTGATTGCCGTGCGTTCAAGGAGCGCGGCGATCAGTGCCGCAAGCGGAATATCTGAATACGTGTGGTATCCGAGCGTGACTTCGCGATCATTCGCGTGAATGGTGTGGCGCAAATCAATTTGCCGCTGTGAAATTCCAAAGTTAGTGTCGGAGAGAATGACGCCGAGCAGAAATAACGCGTCGGCGTTCTCAACCAGTTCCGTCACCTCGGGTCGCCCCGCCATGCCCAGATAGGCGCCCAGCGCGGGATTCGCCGATTCAGCAAGCAACCCACAGCCCATGAAACTGGTCACCACCGGGATGCGCAGACGTGCCGCCAGTTTGGCAACGGCTTCTTCCTGACCGAAGCGTCGCACTTCAACACCGACCATCAAAACAGGCTGGCTTGCGCGAGACAGGCGTTCGAGGATCTCAGTGACGCATGCGGTGAGTGCATCCGTATCAATCGGTGCGGGAACGTCTGGTGTAACGGGCGCGCATGGCACGTTTGGCATGTCGCGCGGCACCTCGATATAGACTGGTCGCGTCTCGCGGATGCAACTTGCCAGCACGCGTGCGATGGCGCCGGGCGCGCGGGCGGCATCGTCCAGGCGAGTCTGGTCGCAAGTAATCTCGCGGTAGATTTGCAGCTGCGAGTCCAACCGTTTTGCCTGGTGGTGCAGCAGCCATCCGCTGCCGGATTCACCTCGCCCGGGACCTCCCGAGATCACCACCAGCGGTGATTTTTCGGCGTACGCACCGGCCACGGCATTCACCATGTTCAGTGCGCCAGCGCCGTAAGTGACGACCGCCACGCCGGGCGCGCCGGAGATCCGCGCGGCCGCATCGGCGGCGAACCCGACTGCAGGTTCATGACTGAGCGTGTAGAGCGGCAGGATTGCGGATTCCTCGATTACCTTGAAAAACGGCAAAACGAAATCACCAGGGATTCCGAAGATCTGGCGTGCGCCGTGGGCCTTGAGCGCGATGAGGAGTGATTCCGCAAGATTCATGGCGGGCCAGCGTCGAGTTTGGGTTCGTCCATTGTCCAGTCCCGGAATCGTCCTGCTTTGTTCCAGATCAACGGAGCGAACAGGTGCACATTATTCTTGGCGCGCGTATCCGCATTGGGCATGCTGTTGCGACTAGCTTTCGAAGCGTGCTCCGAAGGCTTCGGCATACGCGCTCTCGCCATACTCGAAATGCGCATCGGGCGTCTCACCGAGGTAGGTGGCTTCCACCGTGACCTTGACGTATCGATCAAGCTTTTGCCAGATCGCATAGGTCAAAGTACGCGCAATATCCGCGGGGCGCTCGCCGGCGCGGATCTCGTGCTCGGCGGAAAGTGTAATGGCCATCGCATCGCCAACGCGGGCGCGTTCCACTTCCTGGGGTTTCGCCCAATTGGCCGTGAATGCCTCGACCACCGACGGTACTTCGCGCGGCAGCAATGGCGATGCACTCAGATCGAGTCGATAGAGGTTGCCGGCTTTGGCGAATTGCACGTGGACGGGAGTATTCATGAGTTTACGTTAATGGAACTTTTGCCATGGCGCAATGCTAGGCAAAGACGAAAGTTTGGATTAGCATCATTGACTCCCGACTGGGGAACGAAAAAAAGGGCAGCCGTAGCTGCCCTTTTTTCTTCCTTCTGCGCCGCCATCCCCGAACAAAACTTTCGCCGCGTCCAGGATGATTGATTGTCGCCGTGTGGCGGACAATGAATTACTTGAGGTCTATCTTGGCCTTGCTTTTCAGTTCCTGCACCAGCTTTGAAACCTGTTCCTGCTGCGCACGCTGGCGGAAATTGTCTTTCACTTCGTCATACGTCGGCACTTTCATCGCGCGTGAGTCGTCGAGACGAATGACGTGATAGCCGAAAGGTGACTTGACCGGTACGTCGGTGGTCTCGCCTTTTTTCAGCGCTTTCATGGCATTGCCGAACTCAGGTACATAGCGGCCGGCCGGACCCCAATCTAGATCGCCACCATTGTCTTTCGAGCCGGTGTCCTTGGATTTTTCCTTGGCCAGTTTGTCGAAGGCATCGCCACGCTTCAGTGACGCGATGATTGCCTTGGCATCGTCTTCCTTGTCAACCAGGATATGGCGTGCCTTGTATTCCATGTCGCCCATTTGTGCCACGAATTGCTGGTAATTTGCCTTGAGCTTCTCGTCGGTAACCGGGTTGGCTTTGACGAAGTCGTCGAAGTATGCGCGGATCAACACGGCCTGACGGGCCATGTCCATTTGTGCGGCGACCGTTGCATCCTTGTCGAGACCCTTTTTCTTAGCGGCCTGGGCGAGTACCTCGCGGCTGATCAGTTCTTCGCGAATGGCGTTTGCCACGTCGGGGGAAGCAGGTTGGCCGCTCGCCTCACGCTCCTTGTTCATTGCGTCGAAATGCGCTTGCGGAATGGTCACGCCATTGACGCTGATTTTTCCTTCCGCTTTGGCTTCGGCCTTTGCGGCTTTGGATGCCTTGGCGGGCTTTTCGGCTTTTTCAGCAGTTTGCGCCATGACGGCGGGTGCCGCAAACGCGACAGCAACAGCGACAACGAGGGATTTCAATTTGAGTTGCATGGGTCTTCCTTCTGTGTGGTAATTGAACATGAAAATTGTTACTGGGGCTTATTGCGCACGCGCATCGATCTTGAGCGCGTGAATGCGGGTTTGCATCAAATCGCCCAGCAGGTCGTAAATCATCCGGTGGCGTGCCACGGAGGACTGACCCAAAAAAACGGGCGAAACGATGGTGAGTTCGAAATGCGAGCTATCGTGCGCACCGGTGCGAGCCGCGTGATCGCGCGCACCGGCATGCCCGGCGTGTGAAGCGGAATCATCGATGATTTCAAGTGTGACCGGATGAAGCGGCGCCAGACGTTCGCGGATGATGGTTTGTATGTTCATATCGATTCAATCTTGCCGGTTAGGCCGGCAACACTTTTTTGAAAGGCTTGACGGCGACGCTGGAAAATACGCCGGCTTTGCAATAAGGATCTTCTGACGCCCACGCAATGGCGGATTCGCGCGAGGCGAATTCCGCCACGATCAAAGAACCCGAAAATCCTGCAGGCCCCGGGTCCTCGCTGTCGATCAACGGATGCGGGCCAGCGACAATCAAACGACCCTCTGCCTGCAACAGTTTAAGACGCTCAACATGCGCCGGCCGATTGGCGAGACGCTTGTCCAGCGCGCCGGGCATCTCCTCGCAAATAATTGCGTACAGCATCAAATTTCCTTGGCTTTGGTCACTGGCTCCGCCGGCTCATCCGGTAGATATTTCGCCAGCCAGAATGCCTGGGCCAAAACGAACACGAGGCTTAACGCCGTGCCGCCAAAGACTTTCACCTTTACCCAAGCGTCGAGTGAGAGTGTCATGGCGAAGTATTGGTTCAGTCCCGCCAGCAGCAGGAAAAAACCGCCCCAGGAATAGGAAAGCTTTTTCCACGCTTCAGCAGGCAGCTCGATTTCATTGCCGAGAATGGATTTGAGGGGGTTCTTGCCGAGTGCCGCGGCTGCAATGATGAGCGTGCCCATCAAGCTGTAAAACAGGGTCCACTTGATCTTGATATAGAACTCATCCTGCAGCAGGATTGTCGCGGTTCCGAATATGAGGATGAACCCGAGTCCGATCCATTGCACCGGCTTGACTTTTTCCTTGCGAACAAGGCACCAGATGATTTGCACAATCGCCGTCGCAATGGCGACGCCAGTCGCGACATAAATGTCGGCGAACTTGTAGGCCGCGAAAAACAGGATGACCGGCAGGAAATCGAACAGAAGCTTCATTAATTGCGGACGAAAAGAGCGAACATTATGGCAAAGAGGACAGAAAATCAATAACTTGGCATTTTCGCATGTTCAGGGCAGGTGCACAAATCTGATTGTTCGACCGGCCAACCGACTAATGAGTTCGTGTCCACCGCGCATGTTCTGTTTCAATCAGGGCCCGCGTTTCCTCGGGGAATCCAGGTTGGGAGGCCAGCGCGCAGGCTTCCTCGTAGAAACCTGCGGACTCATCGGGAAGGTGAGCATTCAGGGTATCAAAGGCGAAGCGCATCATTGCAGCGTCAGCCGTGCGAATGGCGGTAATGGCGAAATTGAGATTCAGGAGGCGCCAGGCCCGTTCCGGGTTTGAGCGTTCCATATCGGCTTTCAGCGCGGGTGTCAGATGCTGCACGAAGCCCTGCATCAGCGCATAGACCGCCGCCGCGTCCTGGCGAGTTTCAGCGCGATTGGATTGGGCCGCGAGCGCGTTGGCGATGGGTTCCGCCGCTTGAATGGGCAA
This sequence comes from Betaproteobacteria bacterium, assembly GCA_016720925.1. Classification (NCBI taxonomy): domain Bacteria; kingdom Pseudomonadati; phylum Pseudomonadota; class Betaproteobacteria; species Betaproteobacteria bacterium. Next base: position 11,998 of record JADKJR010000021.1, read on the forward strand.
CTGATGACGCATTGCCCAGTAGCCGATGCCAATCTGCACCATGTGCAGGATTTCCCGCTGATCGGTATTTTCCAGCCGGTCAAGCCAGGCATCCAGTTCGGCCAGGCAGCGAAGCGCCTCGTCGACGGCCCGGGCGGCATCATTCACGGGCAGTTCGCTATCCGCACCGTATTGCGAATCGAGGTTTTGCATCAGTGGTAGAAACTCACTGATGATGGAGATCAGCCCGACCGCATCCGTGGCGCCGCCAGATCCACCGAAGCGCTGCTGGTAAGCCTCGTTGACCGAGGCCGCCAGGGCGGCAAAGCGTTCGCGCAGGAGTGCATGGTCGGCGAGATTGGTGTCATCGGCGTTAATTAGATGTATTTGAATCGGTTTGGCGCTGGTTTTGCGTTCGGACATGTTGTTTGCGTAGGTGTTCTTTAGGCCGAGCCGGGCAGTTTGCTATGATGATCGGCTGCGTATCAAGTGAAAAAGTTCGGGAAAAATTGCAGAATTTTGATTTACACAGTCACAGTAACGCATCCGATGGCTTGTTGACGCCACGCGGCCTGATCGAGCTTGCGGTCGAAATGGGATGTGATGCGATTGCCTTGACAGATCACGATACCACGGACGGATTGCACGAAGCCGGGCAGGCGGCGCGCGAAAAGAACCTTCGATTCATTTGCGGCGTGGAAATCTCGGTTACCTGGCCACTGGCCCCACATGGAAGCGCCCGCCACGCGGACATCAAACCCACCACCATTCACATTGTTGGCCTCGGCATCGATCCTGCGAACACGGTCTTGGCGAGCGGGCTTGAGTCCATTCGTGCCGGACGTCTCGAGCGCGCACGACGTATGGGCGAGGATTTTGAGCGGGTCGGCATTAATGGATTATTCGAGGATGCTTTCGATATTGCCGAAAACAAGACGATGATCGGGCGCACCCATTTCGCGCGTGCGCTCGCCGGGCGAGGACTGGTGAAAAGCGTGGGAAAGGCCTTTGAGCGGTACCTGACGTTTGGCCGCCCCGGCTATGTTGCGCATCAATGGGTGTCGGTGGCTGAAGCCGTGACATGGATCCGCGTCGCAGGCGGCGTGCCGGTAGTCGCTCATCCAGGGCGCTACAAACTGACTCGGGCCGAAATCAGGATACTCATGGACGATTTCAAGGCGGCTGGCGGCCGGGCAATTGAAGTGGTCACCGGTAGCCACCAGCCGCATCAATACCGCGAATACGCCATAATCGCGCGGGAGATGGATTTCCTGGCCTCGCGCGGCTCGGACTATCACGGACCCGGCGAAAGCCACTTTCAGCCCGGCAAGCTCCCGCCACTTCCCGCGGACTTGATCCCGGTGTGGCACGCACTTTAGCTAACCAACAAGAATCAAGAATCCACCTGCATGTCCCAGTTCTTTGCCATCCACTCGACTCATCCCGAAACGCGCCTGATCAAGCGAGCGGTGGATATCGTGCGCAAAGGCGGCATCATCGCCTATCCTACCGACTCCTGCTATGCGATCGGTTGCCACATTGGCGACAAGCACGCCATGGAGCGGATGCGCAGGATTCGCGGCGTCGACGAACGCCACCATTTCACGCTCATGTGCAGGGATCTGTCGGATATCGGTACCTTTGCGAAGGTGGACAATGCCCAGTACCGCTTGTTGAAGACCCACACGCCGGGCACCTATACCTTCATTCTCGACGCGACGCGTGAGTTGCCCCGGCGGCTGGCGCACCCGAAACGCGCGACCGTGGGTGTGCGCGTGCCAGAGCACCCGGTGACGCATGCGTTGCTGACGGAACTCAACGAGCCTCTGTTGTCATCCACGCTCATGTTGCCCGGTGAGGCTGAACCGCTCAATGATGCTGAAATGATCCGCAAGAAACTCGAACATCAGCTTGATCTGATCCTCGACGGCGGCGCCTGCGGTGTCGAGCCAACCACGGTGATTGATTTGTCGGGAGATGCCCCGATTCTGATAAGGCGCGGCAAAGGCGATATCTCCTCGTTCGGGTTTGACGAGTAACCTGACTTTCAACATTCAAGGCTTTAATGGACGCAAACTTCATCCAGAAGATCACGATCTATGCCATTCCACTGATCTTCGCGATTACGCTGCACGAGGCGGCCCACGCCTTTGCCGCGCGCTATTTTGGCGACGCTACCGCCTACATGCTGGGTCGCATGACACTCAACCCCCTCAAGCACATCGACCCGGTTTGGACGATATTGGTGCCGATTGTGACGTTACTTTTCACGCCGCTGGTATTCGGGGCCGCGAAGCCGGTACCAGTTAACTTTGGCGGCTTGCGCAATCCCAAACGCGACATGATCTGGGTTGCGGCAGCCGGGCCGCTCGCGAATTTGACGATGATGATTATCTGGGCGGTTGTTGCCAAAATCGCCATCAGCCTGCCGGAATCCGGGCCGACGGTTTTCCTGGCATTGATGGGTGAAGCGGGTATCTTTGTGAATGCGTTGCTGATGGTGTTCAATCTGTTTCCGCTGCTGCCCCTGGATGGCGGGCGGATTCTGACGGGACTTTTGCCGAATCGCCTCGCCTATTCCTTTTCGCGCACGGAGCCTTACGGCATGTTCATCCTGATCGCCCTGATGTTGAGCGGTATTATGGGTAAATTTTTGTGGCCACTGATCGATATCAGCATGAAATCGATATACGCTATAATAGGTTTATCTTGATAGCGGCAGTCTTGGTTTAGAGACTCGATTCGCCTCCCGGCGAGAATCTCACTGCTACTGATCGAACGCGGTACCGAAAGCCCACGAAGTTTAAAAGGCCGCCCGTTCTGGTCCATACGTTCCATACAGATACGCTTGTTCCACATATACGCAATATTTTTTCGCGCCGTTGGCTCTATTGCCGATTGATTCGCCACTTTACTTGCAAACCATCATCTTGCTTCCCAAGGGTATAGACCCTAACCATGTTTCCTGACAGAGTACTTTCCGGCATGCGTCCGACCGGACGCCTGCATTTGGGCCATTACCATGGCGCGCTGAAAAACTGGGCGAAGTTACAGCATGAACACCCGTGTTTTTTCTTTGTCGCCGATTGGCACGCCCTGACGACGCATTACGAAACGCCTAACGTGATCGAGGAATACACCTACGACACCGTGATCGACTGGATCGCGGCCGGCATCGATCCCGCGCAGGCGACGCTGTTCGCGCAATCCAAGGTTCCGCAACACGCTGAACTGACGCTGCTGTTATCGTTCTTCACCCCGCTTTCATGGCTGGAACGGGTGCCGACGTACAAGGACCAGATCGAAAAGCTGGGCGAACGCGGACACGATCTGGCCACCTACGGTTTTCTCGGCTACCCGTTGATGCAGGCGGCGGACATTCTCATCTATCGTGCCAACCAGGTACCGGTCGGTGAAGACCAGGTCTCGCATGTTGAACTGACGCGCGAAGTCGCACGGCGGTTCAATCACCTGTTTGGGAGAGAAAAAGGCTTTGAGGAAAAAGCCGAAGCCGCCATCAAGAAGCTGGGCGCAAAAAAGGCCAAACTCTATAACCAGCTTCGCACCAAATTTCAGCAGGAGGGCGACGAAGCCGCGCTGGTGGAGGCGCGTGAGTTGCTGGGTGATGTGCAAAATTTATCAATGGGAGATCGCGAACGGCTGTTCGGATTCCTCGAAGGTGGTGGCAAGGTGATTCTGCCGGAGCCACAGGCACTGCTCACCGCGACCTCGCGTCTGGTCGGCACCGATGGCCTGAAAATGTCGAAGAGTTACGGTAATACCATTGATTTGCGCGACAAACCCGAGACGGTCACCACCAAGGTGCGGACCATGCCCACCGATCCCGCGCGTGTCCGTCGCACCGACCCTGGCGACCCGGAAAAATGTCCAGTGTGGAATCTGCACCAGGTTTATACCGACGATGCGGTACACAAATGGGTAATTGAAGGCTGCAAGAGCGCCGGCATCGGCTGCCTGGAATGCAAGCAACCGGTGATCGACAGCATCATCAAAGAATTGACGCCGATGCGTGAACGCGCGGCGCCGTTTGAAGAAGATCCGACGCTGGTAAAGAACATTCTGGCCGACGGTTGCGAGAAGGCGCGCGGCATAGCCGAAGAAACCATGCGCGAAGTGCGCGACGCGATGGGGCTGAGTTTTTCGTGAGCACTTTTGTGAAAATGCGCATTTATCGCAAATGGGCGGGAACTGAATGAGCGTGGAACTCGTCGTCGATAACACCCAGCAGCCGTCGCTGGACATGGCGATGCCGATGGCCCGCATCAAGGGCGAGCCGTTGACCGACTTGCCGGCTGATCTGTTCATTCCGCCCGATGCGTTATCGATCATCCTCGATGAGTTTGAAGGCCCTCTGGATTTGTTGCTCTACCTGATTCGCAAGCACTCCCTGGATATCCTGAATATCCCGATGGCCGATCTCACGCGGCAGTACATGACCTACGTCGAGGCCATGCGCGAAGGCCAGCTTGAACTGGCCGCAGAGTATTTGCTGATGGCGGCGCTGCTAATTGAAATCAAGTCGCGCATGCTGCTGCCGCGTCCACCGCGCGAGCATGCGTCAGAACCGGAAGATCCGCGTGCCGAACTGGTTCGCCGCCTGCTCGAATACGAACAAATGAAAGCGGCCGCGCATGCGATCGACCAGCATCCGCGGAAGGATCGCGATTTCTCGACAGTCGACGTCATGATTGAGCAGTCACTGGTTGCGCGGGTACCAACGGTACTGGTCGCGGATCTCACCGAAGCCTGGCGCGTCATTCTCAATCGTGCCAAAGCAACACAACGGCACCGCATTTCCCGCGAAGAGCTGTCGGTTCGTTCGCATATGTCACGCATCCTGCGGCATTTGAATGGATTGGGTTTTGTGCGTTTTGATGAATTGTTTCAGCCGGAAGAGGGCGTGGCTGTGGTGGTCGTAAGCTTTCTGGCGGTGCTGGAATTGGCGCGTGAATCGTTGATCGACATTACTCAGAGCGCTGCTTTCGAGCCGATTTACGTAAAGCTTCGCGACGCGGAACCGCCGACACTCGAGCTGTCGATCTGATAGACCGGCGGGATGAATGCTCTTTACCTCCGGAATATGTTCTTGCCCTGTCACCCGGGATATGCCAAGTGAGGGGCGCTCTAATATTGCTGTAAACAGGCAGTCCAAAATATGTCAAATGAACAAGCAAACCTGAACGAATCGCCCGCGGAAATTCCCGTCGAATCAACGTCTGAAACGGCAATGGTCACGCCGGAAGATGGCAATGGTGAAAATGGCGCCGCGCGTCCGCGCACCATTGAAATCGACCAAGCCAAGCGTGCGTTGGAAGCCGTACTGATGGCGGCCGCCGAACCGATGGCGGTGAACGAACTCAAACGCATCTTTGACGGTGAACTAAGCGGCGACACTGTCCGCAACTTGCTGGAGGAATTGCGTGCCGAGTGGGCGGATCGCAGCGTTGAACTGGCGGCGGTCGCCAGTGGCTATCGCTTTCGCGTCAAGCCTGAATTCCAGAAATATCTCGACAAGCTTTCCAGCGACAAGCCGCCGCGCTATTCGCGTGCGGTGCTGGAAACTCTCGCGATTATCGTCTACCGTCAACCGGTGACGCGCGGTGATATTGAAGACATTCGTGGCGTGCAGGTTTCTCCGCACATTCTCAAGACTTTGCAGGATCGTGGCTGGATCGATGAGATCGGCCACAAGGAAGTAGTCGGTCGCCCGGCGTTGTTTGCCACCACCAAACATTTTCTGGACGATCTCAATTTGCGTTCGCTCGAAGAGCTGCCGCCGCTGCACGAATTGCAAGCCACACTCGATATGACGCAAGCCGGTGCGGCGATGACAGCGGGCGCGATGGCGTCCCTGCCGGGCGTGGCGCCGGCCGGACCGAGCGCGGACGTGACGGCAGGTAACGCTTCAACTGATACCGAATCGGTCAACACAGCGGAGCCCGCCGCGTCTGAAACGGAAACGGCTTCGCCAAGCGAACCGCCTTCTGAACCGCCGTCTACCGAGGAATCGCCATCATGGTAAAGCGCATTGTCGTCACGGGCCTGAAAGCGCGTGGCTATGTCGATGGCAGGTATGTCGGCGAGGAAAAAAAGGAACCCAATGCCAGGGGCGAAGATGTGCTGCGCGGCCGCACACGCCGCGCCAAGTCCGGTGGCCCGATGGGTGCTGGAGCAGGTGTTGGAAAGCGCGGCAAGAAACGCGGTCCCGCCCAAGGCGGTACGGCTGCCAACGACAACTTCGGCAACACCATCGCCGGCAAGCGCGGCCGGCGCGGTAAATCACAGGGTCGTGGCGCCAAGGACGGGCAGACGCAGGTTGGCAATGTTGTCGGACAAACTGCCGGCATTGGCAACGGTATCGGTTTGCCGCAGGGCGACCGGCCGCCGCGTGGTCCGCGTGGCCCCCGTGGTGCGGGTGGTCCACCGCGCACCCAGTCGCGCAAGAATACGGCCGGCAGGAAAACGCCATTTCGCAAGATGCCCATGTCAGAAGCGCTGGTGCCATCGCCATCGCAGGTTGGCGATACTCGCCGTATCGGGGAAGAAGCCAAATCCGGACAATTTGCCGAAGCGTTGGCTGCTCAGGCCAATGTAAAGCGCGAACGTTTGCACAAGGTCATGGCCCAATCGGGGATCGGCTCGCGGCGCGATATGGAAATCATGATTTCGACCGGTCGTGTGATGGTCAACGGCATCGTAGCCACCACCGGCACGCAAGTGTCGCCCGGTGACAACGTTCTGGTCGACCAGCGTCCGGTGAAGCTGAAATTCAGCGAAGAACTGCCGCGCATCCTGCTGTATCACAAGCCCGAGGGGGAGATTGTCACCACCAGCGATCCGGGCAACCGCATCACCGTATTCGACAATCTGCCGCCAGTGGAAAACGGCAAATGGATCGCAATCGGTCGCCTTGATATCAATACCTCGGGGCTGCTGATTTTCACGACAAATGGCGAACTCGCGAATCGTTTCATGCATCCTCGATATGAAGTTGAGCGCGAGTATGCAGTCCGGATTTTGGGTGAACTGACAGAGGAACAAACGCAGGCATTGCTGACTGGCGTGAACATCGACATGAGCGATGACGACCACGAGGACGATGACGAGGAACATGAACCGAGCGCGCCAGCCCGTTTCGATACCATCGAAAAACGCGGTGGAGAAGGCGCAAATCAGTGGTATCAGGTCACGATCAAGGAAGGGCGCAATCGGGAAGTGCGAAAAATGTTCGAGTCGCAGGGACTCACCGTATCGCGCCTGATTCGCACACGCTTCGGCAAGATAGAACTGCCGCCGCGCCTGTTGCGCGGCAAGCTGATGGAACTCTCGCCCGATCAGGTGCGCAGCGTGCTCGCGGGGGCGGGCATGAAGGATGAGGCGGAAGCGGCGATGCCCAATGCGGGCGCGCGTGATCCACGAGGTGGGCGCGGCCCGCGCGGCGCGCAAGGCGCCAAATCGCCGCCCCGCGAAGGCCAGGGGCGCCAAGGCGGTCAAGGCAGGCAAGGTGGGCGACCACCGCGCGTAGACAATGCAGGCGTCAGCGTGGGCGGTGTTGCGATTGGCAATGCGGCTGGCCCTGAGACAGCGGAACGCGTGGAACGCGGCAATGGAAGTCCCCGCCCACGCCGGAATCGTCGTGGCGGCAAAGGCGTGAAACGCGACCCCAATATGGTCAACGCAGGCGGAGCGGGGAATAGCGTAAACGCCGTCAATGACGAGGGGTTTGGCAATCGGGCCGACTCGCGCGGAAATGTTCCGCCCCCAATTGAAAGTTTTCATGAAAATCATCAAACGCATGAAGCAAACGGCAATGCGGTCGACGCGGTGGGAAATCTTGTGAACAAGGTATCTCCCGAGCGTCCACCCGGAGAGGGCGCCCCGCGTAAAGGGCCACGAGGCGGCCGTCAGCGGCGCAATTTTCGTGGACGTGGTGGACGCAATCGGGGTGCGAAAGGTGGTGGTGAAGGCGGTGGCGAGGGTGGCGGTGGAAACGCAACCGGAAACGAAAATAGTGGTGGCGGTGAAATGGGTGGTGGGTCAGGCGGCAATTCAGCTGGCGGTGGCAATGCCGGCAACACCGGAGGTGAAGGTAATTCCTGATTCAGCCGCAGTCAGCACCGCCGTGCATCCGCACCAGTTCCTCGCGTGTCAATAAAAATACTACCTCGTCGCCGGCGCTCACCTCAGCCCAGGTAAACGGCACATTGGGAAACGCAGCTTCGACGCCTTCGCGATTGAAGCCAACTTCCACGACCAGCAACCCGTCTTCGTTGAGATGCGCCGCCGCGCTCTTCAATATCGTGCGCACGTGATCCAGGCCGTCTTCGCCGCTGGCAAGCGCCATCGCCGGTTCGCGATGGTATTCGTCAGGCAGTGCCGCCATCGATTCGCCGGTCACGTACGGAGGGTTGCTGATGATGAGATCATATTTGTTGCCGGCAAGTGCATTCCACATGTCGGAGACAATCAAATTCACGCGGTCGTTCAGTTCGTAGTCGTTGACGTTTTGCTTTGCTACTTCCAGCGCATCGGTGGACAGATCTACCGCGTCGACCTTCGCATTCGGAAAAACCAGCGCAGCAAGTACCGCCAGACAGCCTGAACCGGTACACAGATCAAGCACCGATTCCACACCATCCGGATCAACGATCCACGGCACCAATTCGTCGTGCAACAATTCCGCGATAAACGAACGCGGCACAATGGCGCGCGCATCAATATAGAATCGGAACGGCCCCAGCCAGGCTTCATGCGTGAGGTAGGCAGCCGGGATGCGCTCCACCGCGCGCCGCTCAACGATGCGGAGTATTGCCGCCGATTCCGCGGCTGTCAGCTTGCGTTCCCGGACGCCATCGAGTTCATCCAGTGGCAGGCCGAGAGTGTGTAACACGAGATAGACGGCTTCATCAAATGCCGTTGCCGAGCCATGACCGAAGTAAAGTTCCGCATCGAGAAATGTGCGCTCCGCGAATTCAACCGCTTCACCGAGCGACGTAAGAGATTTTCCGGGCATGTCAGTTGGCACCAATCAGCAAATTTTCCAGTGTGCGGAAATACACTTCATGCAATCGCTCGATATCGGCAATTTCCACTCGTTCGTTCAACTGGTGAATGGTCGCGTTGATCGGCCCGAACTCGGCGATCTGATCGCAGACATCGGCAATGAAGCGACCGTCCGAGGTGCCGCCACCCGTCGAAAGTTCAGGGGTGATGCCGCAAACCTTCTGGACAGCCTTCGACAACGCCTCCACCAGCATGCCGCGCGGCGTGAAAAATGGCTTGCCCCCAAGCGTCCAATAAATGTCGAAGTCGAGCGCGTGCTCCTTGAGAATCGCCTCGACCCGCGTCTGCAAACTTTCCGGCGTGCTGACACTGGCAAATCGAATATTGAAATGGATTTCCACCGTTCCCGGAATCACGTTGAATGCGCCGGTGCCGCCGTAGATATTCGAAATTTGCAGCGTCGTTTCAGGAAAGTATTCGTTGCCCTTGTCCCAATGCGTCGTCGTCAAATCGGCCATTGCCGGGGCGACGAGATGAATCGGATTCTTCGCCAAGTGCGGATAGGCGACGTGCCCTTGAACGCCTTTGACGACCAGACGCGCCGAGAGCGAGCCGCGGCGGCCATTGCGAATCGTATCGCCGAACTGGTGGGTGGAGGAGGGTTCGCCGACGATGGTGTAGTCGATGCGCTCGTCCTGCGCCTTCAGCCAGTCGACCACTTTCACGGTGCCGTCCACCGCGCGGCCTTCTTCGTCGCTGGTGATCAGCAGCGCGATCGAGCCCGGATGGTCAGGGTGCTGGCGCACGAATTTTTCCGCGGCCGTGACAAACGCCGCCACCCCGGTCTTCATGTCGGCCGCGCCGCGGCCATACAATTTGCCGTCATGCTCGGTTGGCGCAAACGGATCGGTGTGCCATTTGTCCAGTGGACCGGCAGGCACCACATCGGTGTGTCCGGCGAGGCATACTAGTGGTTTTTCGGTGCCGTGACGCGCCCACAGATTGGAAACACCATTCACGTCGATCCGCTGCATGACGAAGCCCAATGGCGCGAGCCGCTCGATGATCAACTCCTGGCAGCCCGCATCATCGGGCGTGATCGAGCGGCGCGAGACCAGTTCGCGAGTGAGCGCGAGGGTGGCGGTCATGCGTTCGCGGAGTCGCGGCGAAAGGCGGCGTATTGGATGATCTGGTGTTTGAGGCTGTGCATGGCTCGGTTGCTTCAATTGAATGGGGCGGATTTTAGCAGGCGGCTTCCGCGGGCCGGCGTAAACATGGGAGCTTCCAAAGTATCTGTCGTACCGGCACACGCTGGCTGCCAAGTTCTCCAAACCGGAATTGCCTTCTTCAGGTTGGGCCAAGGCCCGCGCGTGCGCGGCTGTGCCTTTTACTCGAGAAGCCGCCCCATCAAGATATGAAACTCCTTCACTGGTGCGGCATTGCGGGCAAAACGGACGCGGAAAGGCGCGCCAGTGCTGGAGTTTGCCGAGCGAATTGGCGGCCTCGGCCTCGAGCGGCATGCAAAAAAACTTTGACACTGGCCGTTGACTATCATTCCATGTCCAACACGTCAGCGTTCATTTGTCAGGCGTTCCAAACAAAGCATTGAGCAAGCGCTCTGACTCACGCAGGCCCTGCTGCGTAAACACCACCGATTTCGCCTTGCCGACGGGATCGCTGATGTAACCCTTCGCATATAGTCGGCCCATCGCGTCCCAATCGAAAGCCTTCCACGCCCTTGTTCCCTCATGAAGACCCAACTGCAGAAGGGCCAGAACGGCTTCGTCAATTCGATCGGTGTTGAGCTCCACGGCGAATCTCCTTTCGTTCAAAGTCCGAAGTGGCGGGCATGGGTGGCTTTGGCGCTCGCGTCCACGTCGATGGAATGGCAAGACACCTTTCCCATTTTCATTTGTGCTGTTCGGAATGCAAGCGTGGATCTACCGACATCACATGGTACATGCCGTTCAAGTTCGCAATCATGTCCCGAAAGAACTCACGCATCGCCGGCTCGGAATATCCGTCATCGCGCAGGTCTTTCATTTCGCGTTTGAGCGCAAGATCGAGGGCCTCCTGCGGAGACTTGTAAAGGCAAATACCGCCGAAGACGTTCCAGTGCCGACTCTTGTCCGCCCCATCTTCCTTATTCCCGGGAAGAAGGAAGTTGTCGAGGGCGAGCGAGCTAGGTAGCGCCTCGCGAGGTATCGATTTAATCCATCCGTATGGAATGCGGATGGCCTCGTCAAGCAGACCGGCCGCTTTCTTTTTGTCACCGTTCTCAATGCGGAGTGCCTCGCGAAAGAGAAGCACCATGGGAAGGTTGTGGTTTTCGACATTGGGATCGAGGTACTTCCTGCTGGTCCGAGAGACCGCGCGCAGATAGCGGGCGTCATGCTGCGCATATGCGACGAGCTGGCGGAAATCTGTTTCCTGTGTTGTGCTTTTGTAATATTGCCATTCGGCACGTTGCAAGTAATTCGCGAGATTTGTGAGGTTTCTCGCCGGCCCGATTGTTTCGAAGTCGTACGCAAGATCAAGGTCGGCCTTGAGGTGACCGGACACAACTTTGAGAACGGCGCGCCAATCTTGCTTGCCCAACTTGAATTCATCATAGAGTGGTGAGCTGAGCATTTCACGCAGGTGATCGCGAAAGATGAGAAGTTTGAGAGGGAAATCGGGTTGTCCCCGCACCGTCAGCGTCTCCGCATCCTCGACAAGTTCCATGAGCGCGAGAAGCAACTCGAATTTTGCGCCAGACAAATAGAGCATCTTTATGTGCGCCAATTTTTCGGCCGCATATTCGCGTTCAATTGGCAAGAGTTGAGGTTGCCGCGTCCGCCACGCTTGATCGAACCTGACTGCTTCGGAATAGACGGCGGCACCAAGCGCCTCTGGGTACGAATTCAAGCTCACTGGAGCGGGAAGACTTGTCAGCCAATCAAGGATCGAATCCTTCGCCAGTGGATAGGTCAGAGCCCAGAGCGGGCGGGGTAGATATTCCGAATTCGAAACGTAACGATACAGTTCACGCGGGCGCGGGAATGGCTCGCGATTCAATCGTGCTTTTTCTTCGGCTGCATATGGATCGCCAGCTGATGCGACGAGTTGGCGGAGAATTTTCAGATCCTCTTCATCGATCATTCCGTTCTTGTTCATGTCGACGCGCGATGCGACACTATTCGGCAGGGTGAATGGGTTCTGCAGTACGTGATCAAGCGCGGCGAGGTCAGCGGTCGTCCATCGGTTATCACCATCCAGGTCCCCCAGCATAACCAGCTCGGAGCTTGTGCCGACATGATGGGTTGGGATGGCTAGCTTCCAGTACACATAGCCGACCGCGCTAAGAAAACAAAGGGGCAGCAGAAGCCGTTTCAGAATCTTCATTTAGCGGTATGGCGGCGCATGCGACCTCAAACGATTGACATGAAATGCGTGACCCAGCTTGCCGGGCCGCGCCTCTCGATTGATTTAGGTTTCCATCTTAGCTCGTATTCAGATATCAAACGCCAGTACCCGCGCACCTCCTGGAGCGAAAACGACTGAAAAGCCGCGCCAGTGCTTGAGTTGGCATGTCCACGAAATCGACCCTCAAGCCTTGATCACCCTAACCGACCGCATCACCAGCGCCACCCCCGCCGCCGTCACCAGCAATCCCGCCACAGCCAGCCACGTCAGCGCCTCATCGAACAACACGAACGCCATGATGGCGGTGACAGATGGCGTGAGGAAGAACAGGCTCGCCACCTTTGACGCGGCGCCGCGCCGGATCATGAGGTAAAGGAGGCTGATGGCGCCTATCGAGAGCACGACCGCAAGCCAGAGCAGCGCGAAAAGGAATTGGCCGGTCCATTGCACTTGGCGCGTTTCCAATACCAGTGCCAGCAGCAGCATGACGATTCCGGTGGCGGAGAACTGGATCACGCCGCCGGTACGCAAATCCATGTGCGAGCAGAAGCGTTTCTGGTAGAGCGTGCCGAAGGTGATGCCGAGTAACGCGATGCCTGCACAGCCGAGCGCGGCGGCGCTGACGTTGCCGCTGGCGAGCGTGAACTTGCTCATTACCACCATCACCACACCGGCGAGACCGAGCGCCATGCCGATCCATTGGCGCATGCTCAATTTTTCGTGCAAAAAGAGATTGGCGAAGACCGCCGTCAGGATCGGTTGCAGGCCAGTGAGGAGTGCGACGAAACCGAGTGGCAGTTTCAGGTTGATGGCGTAGAGCACGCCGCACAGATAGGTGGCGTGCACCAGCAATCCGGCGGTGGCGATGTGCGCGGCTTCGCCAACGCTGGCGGGCCACGGCGCGCGCGTGGCGAGCACAATGATGCCAAGGATCGATACCACGATCACCATGCGCCACATCATGAACGTGAACGGTTCCGCGAACGGGGCACCGTAGCGCATGCCGATGAAGCCGGTGCTCCAGAGGATGACGAACAGCGCCGGGGTCCAGGTGATGAAGGCGGACGGCGATGCGATGGGAGGAGGCGGGTGCGTGGAAGGGGCGGTCGGCATGGGAAATATTGGCGGCGCAGCCCGGAAGGTGAAACGGTCCGCAATGTGAATCGGTTGCAGGAAACGAACTGCCATTTTACGTGATCATCATCACGCTTCACGGATCGGCGCGCCAGGAAAAAACGGTGCCGTTGGCTTGGTGTTGCGCCGCGTCATGTCGACGTACCCGATCTTGCGTTATAACGGCAATCATGTTCAACGGTTTTGCGAAAAAAAGACTTCGTGCCAATGGCGTGGAGATCCATGTCCTGATCGGTGGCAGCGGCCCGCCTTTGCTCTTGTTGCATGGCTATCCGCAATCGCATCTGATCTGGCATCGGGTCGCGCCTGCATTGGCGAAAAACTTCACGGTCGTCGTCACCGATTTGCGCGGCTACGGGCTAAGCGGGAAACCGCCGGATTTGCCGGAGCACGCAAGCTACAGCAAGCGCGCCATGGCGCAGGATCAGGTCGAGGTGATGCGGCAACTTGGCTTTGAGTCTTTTCACCTTTGCGGCCACGATCGCGGCGGTCGGGTCGCGCATCGCCTTGCGGTGGATCATCCGCAAGCGGTAAAGAAACTGATGCTGCTCGATATTTCGCCGACGCTCTCTATGTACGAACAGACCAATATGGATTTCGCGCGCGCGTACTGGTGGTGGTTCTGGCTGATCCAGCCTGCACCTTTTCCGGAAGACATGGTGGCGGCGGCGCCGGAAACCTATTTGAAGAAGAAAATCGGCTGGGGCCACGCCGGACTGAAACCTTTCACCGAAGAAACCTATGCGGCCTATTTTTCCTATGTGAGCGATCCCGCGACCATGCACGCCATGTGCGAGGACTATCGCGCGTCCGCGTCGATCGACCTGGAGCATGATCGTGCTGATCGCGCGGCGGGACGCCGTATCACTCGCCCCCTTAATGTGTTGTGGGGCGAGTTTGGCGTGGTCAATCGTTGCTTTAAGCCGCTGGAGGATTGGCGGCAAGTGGCGGATGATGTGCGAGGGCGCACCGTGCCGTGCGGGCACTACATTCCGGAGGAGGTTCCGGACGAATTGTTGCGGGAGATGAATGCGTTTTTTGCATGATGTGAACATGAAACACAAGCATTGGCGAGGCGTTTCGGGCAAAAATGGCTGAAAAGGCGCGCCAGCGGCTGAGTTTCACCAGTCAATATCCGAAAACCGTCATTCCCGCGCAGGCGGGAATCCAAGGTTGTTCATGCTGGTGCGATTGCCGTGAAATTGAATTCCCGCTGCGCCCAACGGACGTCCCTATGGGACGCAGGCATGTCGAAAATTTGAGATGTCGAGTAGTTGTCAACTTGATGGAGGCTGTGTGAATAAATACAAAATTGCAGTAATCGCCGGTGACGGCATCGGCAAGGAAGTCGTCCCCGAAGGCATTCGGGTCCTCGAAGCCGCCGGCCGGAAATTCGATATCGGCTTTCAATTCGACGAAAAACCGTGGAGCTGCGATTACTACAGCGCGCACGGCAAGATGATGCCCGACGATGGGCTCGGCGAAATCCGCCATCACGATGCGGTATATCTTGGCGCCGTCGGTTTCCCCACCGTACCGGATCACGTCTCGCTGTGGGGGCTGCTGATTCCCATCCGCCGCGAATTCCAGCTCTACGCAAACGTGCGGCCGGTGAGGCTGATGCCCGGCGTTCCATCGCCGCTTGCCAATCGCAAGCCGGGCGATATTGATTTCTGGGTGGTGCGGGAAAACAACGAGGGTGAATACTCATCGATCGGCGGGCGCATGTATGCGGGTACCGAGCACGAGATGTGCATGCAGCAAACCATTTTCACGCGGCGCGGGGTCGATCGCATTCTGAAGTATGCGTTTGAACTCGCGATGACGCGCGAGAAAAAGCATGTGACGTCCGCCACCAAATCGAACGGCATCGCCATCACCATGCCGTACTGGGATGAACGCTTCAAGGAAATGGCGGCGAAATATCCGGCGGTTCGCACCTCGCAATATCACATCGATATTCTCACCGCGCATTTTGTGCAGCACCCGGACTGGTTCGATGTCGTGGTGGGGTCCAATCTGTTCGGCGATATTCTGTCCGACCTCGGGCCGGCATGTACCGGCACCATCGGCATCGCGCCGTCAGCGAACCTGAATCCCGAGCGCGAATTCCCGTCCTGCTTCGAACCCGTGCACGGCAGCGCGCCGGATATCTACGGCAAGGGCATTGCGAACCCCATCGGCCAGATCTGGAGCGGCGCGATGATGCTTGAACATCTCGGCCACAAGGCCGCAGGAGATGCTATCGTGAAGGCCATTGAAGTGGTGCTGGTCGAGGGACCACGCACGCGTGACATGGGTGGCACCGCGAACACGCAGGATGTGGGCAAGGCAATTGCCGACGCGATTTGAATTTTTGTTATTTACCGTGAATAAACTCGGAGGAAAATATGAAACGCATCATCACTGGAGTGCTGGTTGCATCATTTGCATGTTTGTCGGGAATGGCTGTCGCACAATCGACTTACCCTGACAAGCCGGTACGCTACATTGTTCCGTTTGCCCCCGGAGGCGAATCGGACATTGGTGCCCGGCTCCAAGGGCTCATATACAAACGGAAATTTGGCCAGGACCTGATCGTGGAATCGAAGCCGGGTGCGGGCGGCGCATTGGCCTGGTCGCAGACCAACACCTTTCCAGGTGACGGTTACACGCTGATGAGCACCAATCTGCCGCACCTTGTACTGCAGCCGATGGAAGGCACTGTTCAGTACAAGACCGATGACATTAATAATGTCTATTTTTACCATTACACACCTGACGCGATTGTGGTCAGGAGCGAGTCACCGTTCAAGACCTACAAAGACCTCGTTGCCGCCGCGAAGGCGAAGCCAGGCGTTGTTTCCATCGCAGGCTCCGGCACCAATTCGGCCAATCATGTCGCGACCGAGCGATGGAATGCCGCCGCCGGTATCACGACCAACTACGTGCCCTACAAAGGAACCGGGGACCTGGTGGCATCGCTCCTGGGCGGTCACGTCGACATGGCCATGTCGTATGTGACGCTGGCGATATCCCAGAAGGGCAAGACGCGCATGCTGGCGATCGCCACCGAGAAACGCCATCCGCAATTCCCCGATGTGCCCACCTTCAGGGAACTGGGTATCGACTGGGTGGACGGAGCGTATCGCGGCATTGCCTTGCCGAAGTCGGCAACGCCGGAAATGCGCAAGAAAGTGTCCGACATGTTCAGCGAAATCAATCGTGATCCCGAATTTCGCCAGCGCATGGCCGACGGAGGCTTTGAACTGACGGACATCACCCACGACAAGATGCCGGCGTTCATGGCGGAGCGCACCAAGGTCTACACCGAGGTGGCAAAACGGATGGGGCTGGTGAAGTAGGCGAAGGGGCTATTCACGAAGGGGCTACTCATGGGCCCGGCGAGCCGCGTGTTCCTGGCAATATGCCCGAAAATACGATGCCGCATCAAGCTGGATGCAGGCATGGCCGGCTGAGTATCATGAATGCGGACAGCTCATGTAGAATTGTCCGCATAATAAATCGATCGCAAAATCGGAGGAGAGGCTGTGAAACTGAGGAATCCCAAAGACTTCTGGTCCGGAGTCATGTTCGCGGCAATCGGTTTTGCCTTCGCGATCATCGTCAAAGTATTTGAATATCCGATGGGTACTGGCAGCCGAATGGGGCCGGGTTACTTCCCGTACGTGCTTGGTATCCTCATGGGCATCCTGGGGATTGTCATCATTGTCCAGGCATGGGTTTCCGAGGGGCATCGCGTCGCGAAGTTCGCATGGCGGCCATTGTTCTGGGTCCTCGCTGCGTTCGTCATCTTCGGGTTGATCGCCAAATGGGCGGGCCTGGTGATTGCTATTGTCGTGCTGGTGGTAATTTCATCGTATGGCGGGCACGAACACAGATGGAAGGAAGCGGCAATTTCCAGTGTTGTCCTGGCTGCCGGATCGGTGGCGATTTTCGTGTACGGCCTGAAATTGCCGTTCCCGATATGGCCCGCATTTATTTCCGGATAAGGGGACGACATGGACCAGCTACTTGCAAACCTTGCGCTCGGTTTCGGTGTCGCACTCACATTCAACAATCTGCTCTATTGCCTGATCGGCTGCCTGCTGGGCACGCTGATTGGCGTGCTGCCCGGTATCGGCCCGGTCGCCACCATCGCCATGCTGCTGCCCGCAACGTTCACGCTGCCGCCCGAGTCGGCGCTGATCATGCTGGCGGGCATTTACTACGGCGCGCAGTACGGCGGCTCAACCACGGCGATTTTGATCAACATCCCGGGCGAGTCTTCGTCGGTGGTGACGGCGCTGGATGGTTACCAGATGGCACGACAGGGGCGCGCCGGGCCAGCGTTGGCGACGGCGGCGTTAGCCTCATTTTTCGCCGGGTCGGTGGCGACACTTCTGCTCGCAGCGGCGGCGCCGCCTTTGGCACAGATCGCCTTCAAGTTTGGACCTGCCGAATATTTCTCGCTGATGGTGCTGGGCCTGATTGCCGCGGTGGTGCTCGCGCATGGCTCGGTGCTGAAGGCGATCGCTATGATCGTTTTGGGGCTGTTGCTGGGGCTGATCGGCACCGACGTCAACTCGGGGATGGCGCGCTTCAGCTTCGGCGTTCCCGAACTCACCGACGGCATCGGCTTCGTTTCCGTGGCGATGGGTGTGTTCGGGCTGGCGGAGATCATGAAGAATCTCGAGCAAGGCGAGGAACGCGAAGTTTTTCTCAAGAAAGTGACGCATTTGTGGCCCACCAAGCAGGACATAAAGGACGCGTGGGCCGCGGTATTGCGCGGTACGGCGCTGGGTTCACTATTGGGCATCTTGCCCGGCGGCGGAGCGGTTCTTTCGTCGTTCGCGGCGTATACGCTCGAAAAGAAGTTCGCCAAGGATTCCTCTAGGTTTGGCAAGGGCGATATCCGCGGCGTGGCCGCGCCCGAAGCGGCCAACAATGCCGCCGCGCAGACTTCATTCATACCCCTGCTGACCCTCGGCATTCCACCCAATCCGGTGATGGCGCTGATGGTGGGTGCCATGATCATCCAGGGTATCCAGCCTGGCCCGCAGGTCATGACGGAACGTCCGCAACTGTTCTGGGGAATGATCGCCAGCATGTGGATTGGAAATCTGTTGCTGGTGGTGCTGAATCTTCCGCTGATCGGTATGTGGATCAAGCTGCTGACCGTGCCCTATCGTCTGCTGTACCCGGCGATTCTGGTGTTCTGCGGAATTGGCGTCTATTCGCTGTCCAACAGTCCGTTCGATGTGGTCATTACCGCCATATTCGGGTTTATCGGTTATTTGTTTGTCAAACTCGAATGCGAACCCGCGCCGTTATTGTTGGGCTTCATTCTCGGGCCGATGATGGAAGAAAACCTGCGGCGGGCGATGTTGCTGTCGCGCGGTGATCCGATGACGTTCCTGAACCGGCCGTTGTCGGCGACGCTGCTTGGCATTTCACTGCTGCTTCTAATCATCATCATGTTGCCGGCGATCAGAAAGAGGCGCGAGGAAGCGTTTGTGGAAGATTAGTTTCTTTCATCGAGTAAAAAGCCCCGCCGCGTGCGGGGCTTTTTTCTGCGTCATCCGCCGCGGTCACCGTGCCGTAAAATAGTTTCGATATTCTGCGATCCAGCCAATGAGTGAACCTATTTCCTTTGTCCCATTACCACCACGCAAGCCCGAGCCGCATGAGTGTTGCGGGACAGGCTGCATTCCCTGCGTCATGGATATCTACGAGGAAGAGTTGTTCGATTATGAAAAAGCGTTGAAAGTATTGGCGTCTGTCGAATCTCCGTTCGTAGCGCCCGTTTAGCCAATGCGCCGGCCGGCAAGGAAATCCGGCAATTCGTTCTGAGCGACCAGCACATGGTCTGGCGCCACGCCAATTTCCTCATGCGGTGCGTTGTTGCGATTCACCCAGAACGCCGTGAAACTTAAAGCCGCGGCACCAGCCGCGTCCCCGCTCAGGACGTTTTCCAGCATCGTATCCATTTGGTTGTATGCATCGAAGACCCGCGCATCGAGGCGAGCCATGGTCAGTGCCTTTCGTTGAGGTTTATCATGTTGGCGCGCTTTCCAATGCGGCAGAATGCCAGCGTCCCCACATCAAACGTTTACGGAACTCAATGTCTTCTCCATTCAATTACGATTTTCCCTACACCTCGCAACGCATGCCGGTGATGGCTAAGAACATGGTCGCGACTTCACAGCCACTCGCCGCGCAAGCGGGTCTGCAGATGATGCGGATGGGTGGCAATGCGGTCGATGCCGCCATCGCGGCGGCGATTGCATTGACGGTGGTTGAACCCACCAGCAATGGCATTGGCTCGGACGGGTTTTGTATTCTGTGGGATGGCAAGGCGTTGCATGGCTTGAATGCATCGGGCCGTTCTCCAGCGGGGTGGACACCGGAATATTTTTCAGCGAAATATCCCGCACTTTCGACGATTCCCGTGCGCGGCTGGGACAGCGTCACTGTCCCGGGTGCGGTTTCCCAATGGGTGGAGCTATCGCGGAAATTCGGCAAATTACCATTCGAGGCGCTGTTCGCGCCGGCGATTGGTTACGCGCGTGATGGCTACATGGTGTCGCCGATCACGGCGGTCAGCTGGGCGCGGCAGGCGGAAATGTTGAAGGAGCAGCCGGATTTCGTGCGTGATTTCACGCCTCAGGGGCGCGCGCCGAAGCCGGGGGAGAAATGGATATTGCGTGGTCAGGCGGAAACGCTTGAAGCAATCGCGGCCAGCAACGGGGAATCGTTTTATAACGGCGATCTGGCGTCGAAGATTGCCGCGCATGCGCGCGCCGGCGGGGGGGCGCTGTCTGAAGCGGATCTTGCCTCCCATCGCTGCGATTGGGTCGGTACCATTCACATGGATTATCGCGATGTCCGCCTGCACGAAATTCCGCCCAATGGCCAGGGGCTCGCGGCATTGCTGGCGCTGGGAATGCTGGAGCACTTCGACCTGGCGAGTTATCCGGTCGATTCCGCCGACAGCGTGCATCTTCAACTGGAAGCGATGAAGCTCGCATTCGCCGATGCGCATCGCTACGTCGCGGATTCGGCGTTCATGGATATTCCGGTCGCGTCGCTGCTTGACCGGAAATATCTGGCGGAGCGCGCAAAGCTGATTCGCCGCGATGTGGCAAATGCACCGGCTTTCGGCATTCCCCGACATGGGGGCACCGTTTACCTCACGACAGCAGATGCAAGCGGCATGATGGTGAGTTTCATCCAGTCGAACTACATGGGTTTTGGTTCCGGTGTCGTGGTGCCGGGCACCGGCATCTCGATGCAGAATCGCGGCCATGGATTTTCTTTGGCACCCGGCCACCCAAATCAGGTTGCCCCGAACAAGCGGCCATTCCAGACCATCATTCCGGGCTTCTTGACCGACAGGCAAAATAATCCCTTGATGAGTTTCGGCGTGATGGGCGGCCACATGCAACCGCAGGGCCACGCGCAGATGGTGATTCGCATGATCGACTATCAGCAAAATCCACAAGCTGCCAGCGATGCGCCGCGCTGGATCGTGAACGCGGATTTCTCAATCGGTCTGGAGCCCGGTTTCAATCCGCAGACCGTAGAGGCATTGGCGAAACGCGGGCACAAAATTGCCGCGGCGGAGGCTGTCAATTTCGCCTTTGGCGGCGCCCAATTGATCTGGCGTTCTGGTGATGACGGCTATGTCGCGGGAAGCGATCATCGCAAGGATGGTTTGGCGGTCGGGTACTAAACTCAAGCGCTGGCGGGGTTTGCAGGCCGAAAACAGCCTGAGAGGCGCGCCAGTGCGCGCGGGTTGGGCGGAACGCATTCCGAGAGCTCAGCGGGGTTTCGATCCGCACGCGGATCGCCCGCGAGACGGCTACCCCATGCAGGGGGTAGCGCGACCTGCAAGGTTGCGGACCCGATATCGCTTACCGGAATCGGGGTCCGTGCGCCCAGACAATGAGAGAGTGACGTGCACCCCGGGTGATGGTTGTGACCTTGTGCGAAACGTATGATGGAAAAATCACCACGTCGCCGATGTCACGGTGCATTTCGCGAATCTGGCCCGGGATGGTTAGCGCACCACCATCAAACGTTGCGGGCGATGAAAGCAATGCCGTCAGCGTCAGCTTGCGGGTGCCCGTGCGGCCGCCTCCACAATCGACGTGCCAGGCAACGCGGTTGCCGCGCCGGTAGTGAATCAGTTTGAAATCTTCAAGTGACGCGGAGATATCGAAATCGAATGCCGCCGCCGCTTCGCTGAGCAATCCCGACACGCGTTCGGTGAGCCAAGAAGGCGCGGAATCCGGCGGTATCCAGCAGACCAGACTGGCACCGCGTACTTCGCCGGATTCACGGAATTGATCGGTGCGGCGCTCGCGATTTTCCGCGAGCGCGATGATCTCCTGGCATTCCGAAATACTGAAAGCGCGGTGAATCCGCACCACGTCGGTGGCGTTAAGCGCAGGTTCACCACGGGCCTTTTTTGCAGGCAGTTTTCCCACGGAATGCGCGGGCTATTTGATGCCGGTTTTCCGTGGCTTTGCCTTGGCGGGTGCCGCGCCAGACTCGATGGTGGCAGGGACCACAAACCAGTCGTAAGCGTCGGCAAGCCATGCCTTGTAATTTTTCTTCACCAGTTGCTCGGCCTCGCCAAGCGTTTTGCATTTCCGGTCCTCGGTGTCGCTGAAATCGAGAATGGCCGAAGTGAAGTGTCCCGCGACACCAGGAATCGTTTTCGACATGCCGGCGCCAATGCGGATGAATCTTGCGCCGGTACCTTCAGGGTTGATACCATCGTCGCAAAGATGTGTCGTGACCTGCATGGAACTCATGGCGGTCGAGGATTCCGCCAGCAGGCGCTTGTCGCCGACGCGTGGTGCAATTAATTTGAACGCGAAATACATGGTGCGAACAGGTTTGGCCATTTCTTGTCTCCGTTCCATGGGAATAAATTGCGATGGAATTCGCAATGTATATTAGCCAAGCCGCCGCATGAAAAGCAATACAATTCAGGCACTGTGCGAACCGCACGTGGAGGATCGGAAATGGACGCGCGCAGGAGGACATTGGTTACGGCGGGTGCCGGCGCGCTGCTGGGTGCGGCATGGCCGGCGGTTGCAGTTGTAAAGTCTTCCAAGCCCTTGTTCGTGTTGATTGATATCGACACGCCAGGTGCGAGAAACGCGTATGGCAAGTTTCTGGCCGCGATAGAACGCCGCTTTGTCACCGCGAAGGTTTTGCCGGAATCGCGATTCGTGACGTCAAAGCGGCCGGAGGATGAAGAAAGTGTCCGGCGTTTGCGGGACGATTTGACTGCGCTTCGTCCGCGCATAATTATTTGTGCCAATGCGGGATTTGCCACGATCGTGCGACCTTTCGATTTGGGTGTGCCGATACTGTTTTTCTCCGCGGATGATCCGGTGGTCGATGGCTTGACTGATTCCCTGATACGTCCTGGCAAAGGCATGACAGGATTTACACTCGGTGCGGGCAGCGCGCTGAAACGGCAGGAAATGCTGCTGAGGTTTGCGCCACATTGTCGCGTGATGGGCCAAATTGTCAGTCCAGAGTATGTCGATGAGGGATTGCAGCGTTCATCGGTCGCATCGGCGAAACCATGGAAGCATGTTGAACAGCGCAGATTCACGTGTGATACGCCCTCGGAACTTGCCGCCATCCTGCGGCGGGCGGATGCGCGTGAGGCCGATGCATGGGACATCGCCTATGCAGGAGTGCCCTATCGATATGCCGATGAAACCGTGCAGCAATTCAATCAATTGCGGCGGCCGGTGATGTACCCGCGATTGCGCCATGTCCATCTGGGCGGAATGGCGGCATACGAGCCAAGGATCGATGACGTGTGGGACGTTTGGGCGGCGCAGGCGGATTCGCTGCTTCAAGGTGTGGCCATTGAAGACATTCCTGTCGTGCAGGGCACGAGATACAGTTTTGGCCTCAATCTCAAATCCTGCCGGCGCATCGGCATTGAGCCGCCGAAGTCGATATTGAAGATCGCCGACGTGGTGATCGAATGACGGTCCCGAATCATGAAGGGCGCGATGGGAGCAATGGGCTTGAAGGACACGCGCGCTCACCAGTGCTGCGGCGGCGATATTTCTGGTTTCTGGGTGGTTTTGTCACGATCCTGCTACTGTTGACGAGCGCGCCGGAAGCCTACTTTGCGTTTCGCGAAAACAAGGCGAATATTGCGCAGTTGCAGGCGGTCGAGGCGCGCCTGGCCGCCACGCAGGTCAGCAATTTTCTTGAGTATCAGGAGCGCCTGCTGGGGGAAATCGATCGTCTGCCCTGGGCCGGCAGCGCGCTAACGGATGCCGATCGCGTTTCAGAGTATGAACGCCTGATGAAGCTGGTGCCGGCGATCATGGAAATCGAGCACGTCGATGCCTCGGGGAAAACCGCCATCCGGGTTTCGCGGACCGATCCCAATCAGGTGTCCGTCAAGCCGAGCACTGCCGGCGAAGGCGCGTTCCGGGACGCCAAACGTCTCATCAAGTGGTATTCGCCAACGTACCTGCGCGAAGGCAATGTGCCGTATGTGACGCTGGCATTGGCTGTGTCCGGGGGAACGGGTGGCGTGACAATTGCCGAAGTCAATCTCAAGTTCGTTGCGGATGTTGTTGCGCAGATGCGTTTCGGCGAGGCCGGGCATGCGTATGTCGTGGATGGTACGAACAAGCTTGTCGCGCATCCCAATTTGAGTCTGGTCCTGCGAAGAATGGATGTGTCCGGCTTGCTGCCGGCCCATTTGCTGGTTCGCAAGAATCAGGATTTGACTCGCGCGGAGGCGAAAAACGGAGAACCCGGTGCCGCACATGCTGCGCAGGAGTCGGCATTTTTTGAGTCCGACGGGCTTGAGGGTGGGCGGGTGCTGTCTAGCGCGGTGCGCATCGATCCCACCGGCTGGTGGATCGTGGTCGAACAGCCCTACTCGGAAGCGCTGAGCAGCGTGTTCGGTACCCTGAGGCGCACGCTCGGCTTTGTGCTGCTCGGGTTGGCGCTCGCCTTTGCCGCCAGTTATATGCTGGCGCGCATGTTTGCTGCGCCGATATTGCGGGTTCAGCGTGGCGCGGCGCGGATTGGTGCTGGCGATCTTTCCGCGCGCATCGACCTGCAGTCTGGGGACGAAATCGAGGATCTGGCTGCTGAGTTCAACAAGATGGCGGGCCAACTCGAAAAGTACACGACCGGACTCGAAAAAATGGTCGCTGAAAAGACCGCGCAGCTGGAGCTTGCCAATCGCCACAAGTCGGAATTTCTGGCAAACATGTCCCACGAGCTGCGGACCCCATTGAATGCCGTGATCGGCTTCTCGGAGGTGCTCAAGGAGCAGTACTTCGGGCCGATGAACGATAAACAGCAGGAGTATGTCCGCGACATCAATGAGTCAGGCCAGCATCTGCTTTCGCTGATTAATGACATCCTCGACCTGTCGAAAATCGAGGCAGGACGGATGGATCTCGATCTCACGCGCTTCAATCTGCCGGCCGCCATCGACAATGCGCTGGTGCTGGTTCGCGAACGGGCGCATCGGCATAACCTGCAGCTCAAGGCATCCATTTCGGCGGACATCGGCGACATGGTGGCTGATGAACGCAAGCTGAAGCAGATTTTGATCAACCTGCTGTCCAACGCCGTCAAGTTTTCCCACCCGAACGGGTGGGTTTTGGTGACCGCATCCCGTGGTACAAGTGAAGTCCTGATATCCGTGAAGGATACCGGCCTGGGGGTCGCGCATGACGACCAGGCTGCCATATTCGAGGAGTTCCACCAATTGAAAACAACCGGCAGTGCCAAACAGGAGGGGACGGGGTTGGGGCTGGCCCTCGCAAAACGGTTTACGGAACTTCATGGCGGACGCATCTGGATCGAAAGTGAGCTGGGCAAGGGCGCCACTTTCACCTTTACCCTGCCCGACCGCGAACTTCCGCCCTCCCAGTCGATGTCTCACCCACCGTCGCAATAATCATCGCAGCCAAAAAATGGACAAGGAGAAACCCATGATATTGATTGTCGAGGACGATGAAAAAAGCCGTCGCCTTATGCGTGACGTGTTGCAGCATCAGGGCTATGACGTCATGGAGACAGACCAGGGGGAAATTGCCGTCGAACTGATGCGCAAACTTCAGCCGGCGCTGGTGTTGATGGACATCCACCTTCCCGGTATTTCGGGCTTGGAGGCGATACGCGAAATTCGCGGTGACGCGTCGATTGCCGCGACGCCGGTCGTTGCGGTGACGGCGTCGGTGATGGGTAACGCGCGAGAAAAAATTCGCGACGCGGGTTTCGATGGCTTCGAACCGAAGCCCTTGAACCTCAAGGAATTCCTCAGCACCATTCGCAGGCTGGTTCCCGTCTGACCCATTACGCAATTCGCACAATTATCGCAAAGGCATCATGGCTGCATCGCTCACTCCACCAACCCCGCCAACCTCTGGTACTGCGCAAGCTGGGCGTGCGCGCGCGACGGGCGAAATTCTGGTGGTGGATGACAACGCCGCCAACGTCAGATTGTTGTCAGATCTCCTCGCCTTTCATGGTTATCAGGTGCGTACGGCGCACGATGGCGAAGGCTGTCTCGCGGCCGTCGCTGAAAAGATTCCGGATCTGATATTGCTCGACGTGATCATGCCCGGCATGGATGGATTTTCTGTCTGTCGGTGCCTTCGTGGCGATCCGCGGCACCAGATGCTGCCCATTGTTCTTGTCACGTCCCTCGATCCCCACGACGAGCGCGTGAAGGGGCTGGATGCCGGCGCGGATGACTTTCTTTCCAAGCCGATTCACGCGCCGGAATTACTGGCGCGGGTACGCTCGTTGCTCCGCGTGAAGTACCTCTACGAACAGGTACAAGCCCAGGCGCGTGAGTTGGCTTCCTGGAATGAAACACTCGAGGCGCGTGTCGCCGATGAGGTTGCCAAGAACGCACGCCTGGCGCGCCTGAAGCGCTTTGTGTCGCCGCAGTTGGCTGACCTGATCGTGGCGGGCGGCGCCGATGATCCGCTGAAATCCCACCGCCGGGAAATTGCCGTGGTCTTTATCGATTTGCGCGGCTTCACCGCCTTCGCGGAAAATACCGAGCCGGAACGGGTGATGTCGGCTCTGCACGAATTCCATACCGCCATGGGGCGCATCGTCCAGCGCCATGCGGGTACTTTGGAGCGATTTACCGGTGATGGCATGATGGTGTTCTTTAACGATCCTGTGCCGATTCCCGAACCCGCAAAACGGGCGGTCGAAATGGCGCGAGAAATGCGCGATGCGGCCGGTCTCCTGGCGGCAAACTGGCGAAAGCACGGCTTTGAGTTGGGCGCCGGAATTGGCGTCGCATACGGCTTTGCGACACTCGGTGCGATCGGCTTTGAAGATCGCATCGATTACAGCGCGATCGGCACGGTCACCAATCTGGCGGCGAGGCTGTGTTCCGAAGCGCCGGCTGGCGAGGTATATCTGTCGCAACGCGTTCACGCCGAGATAGACGGGCAATTCAAGACCGAATCGCTCGGTGCAATTTCGATTCGCGGGCTGTCACGTTCGCAGCTTGCCTATCGGCTGCTTGAAACCCGCGAGCCATCCACATCGTGAAGCGCTCCGTACAACTCGCGCATATTCGCCAGCTCTGCTGCCTGGGCTTCCCGGGCCAGTCGTTGATGCCTGCCCTGTTGCGCGCCGTACGCGAATTCATTGGCGCCGACTCCGCCGGATTTTTCTGGGTGAATGCCCAGGGCGACATGACCAACCTGTTTGCGGAACGCATGCTTTCGCCCGGATTGATGCGGCTGTATTTTGAGCGGCATTACGACGGCGCAGAACACCCGTTCCGCCAGGCATTTCTGCAGCGGGCGAGTTCACCGGAATTGGTGTCTTCCTCCAGCGCATCGCCCGAATTGCTGAAAACGGCGTACTACAACGATATCCTGCGGTACCTTGACGCGCACCACGTGATGTACTCGGTGATCCGCGACCAAGGCCACGCGCTCGGGCAGCTTTCGTTGTATCGCCCGAAGAGTGCGGCGGCGTTCACGGCTCGCGAACGCGTTGCCGTCAATGACATCTCGCGCTATGTGGCGCACGCGGTCAGCTGTCCGGCCCCGCAAGCGGATCCGAAAGCCCAGTTTGTTGACTCGGATGACGAGGGACTGGTGGTCGTGGATAGCCGCGGCGCCATCATGCAGGGTGCCGCGCTGTCGCTCAAGCTGCTGGCCATGGCGACTCGCAGCCAATTCAGTCCGGCCAGTCCACCGCTGGCAACCGGTGACGTCGCGCCAGTGGTGGTCCTGCAGTTGATTGAACGGCTACACAAAGTACTGAACGGCCTGGCGGTGGCGGCACCCCGCGAACAAGTCGAAACCGCGTGGGGCCGCTTTATCCTGAGCGCCTATGCGTTGGGAAACGAAGAAGACAGACGTCCCGCGACAATTGGCATCCATGTTCGCCGCAAGGAACATATCGTCGTGAAGTTGGCGGAGGCGATGGGTGCGCTGGATTTGTCGCCGCAACAGCGTGAGGTGGCGTTGCTGCTTGCGCAGGGAAAGAGCAATCAGGAAATCAGCACCGCGCTTAATGTCAGCAATAACACTGCCAGTTATCACGTCAAGCAACTGTTCTTCCGGCTTGATGCGCATGATCGTGCCGACGCGGTGTCGCGCATCCTGGGAACCGGGTGACGCGTGCATCGGGCCGCGCGATTGCCGACTGCGTAATTCATGCGCGACCGCGATTCATGGCGTATATTGAGTCGCAGGAAACACACTGACACCCGAATTGACCATGCTCGACATAAAAACCTTGTTCGTGGTGATGATTGCGACCAGCCTGCTGCTGGCCATATCGATGGCGGTTGCAGCCGGTATGCGATTTCGTGAAGGGGTCGGCCAATGGACCGGCGCGCTGGCCCTGCAGGCCGTGGTGTGTGTGTTTTATCTGGCGCGAGGCGAATGGCCGGACAAAGTCACCATCATCGTGCCGAATGCGTTGTTTGCCCTGTGCATCTCCCTGCAGGTGGCGGCAATCCTGGATTTTTATGACAAAAAGCTTGCGCCGGGTTGGCATTTGCTGCCACCCGTGCTGATAGTCAGCCTCTTTGCCTTCCTGATGGACAACCTTGCTGCACGGGTAGTCGTGACCGGCGTGGGGTTTGGCGGTGGCATGCTGGCGGCGGGGCTTATGCTTCAGCGGCTCGATGCGGGCCGCTCCAATCCCGCCCGCTTGATGGTAATCGGCGGATTCCTGGTAGCCGCGTTTACTTTGTTTGCGCGGGCCATCGTGATGATCATCGACCCGACGATCATCAGGGACTTCACCACGCCATCCTATTTTCAGGGCGCGACTTTTCTTATCGCGCTTGGTGTCATCCTCGTCACGTCGGTGGGATTTCTGCTTATGCATCAGGATCGCGCAGAGGAAGCGGCGCGGCGGCTCGCGGTGACGGACCCTCTGACCGGGACATTCAATCGCCGGACTTTCCTCGAACTCGGCGCCCGCGAAATTGCGCGCACACGCCGCGCCAAAGGCACGCTGTCGCTGTTGATGCTCGACCTCGATCATTTCAAGCGCGTGAACGATCAGCACGGTCATCAGGCCGGCGATGAGGCGCTTAAATGCGTGGTCGAATTACTGCAAGGCTGTTTACGCCGCGAGGATCTGCTGGTGCGATACGGTGGCGAGGAGTTTTGCGTGCTGTTGCCGAATGTGGCGCTGGTGCAGGCGACGCTATTGGCGGAGCGCGTGCGCGTCGCCGTCGAACGCGCCGGTTTCTCCTTTCGTGGCAAGCCAATTCCGTTGACGATCAGTGTCGGCATGGCGCTGTTGATACGCGATAGCGGCGAAGATATCGAGCGGCTGGTCAGCCGCGCCGACGAGGCACTCTATAGCGCCAAATCATCCGGGCGCAATCGCGTCGTGGTTTATCCCGAGAATTCGACCATTGCGCTACTGTCGCGCAGTCATATCCGCCCGGAAGATATTGATCTTGAGGCGGTCGCGGACTAGGCTTCTTCATGAATATGAAACTCAAGCGCTGGCAAGGCTCACAGGCCAAAAACGCCTGAAACGCCGCGCCGGTGCTTGAGTTTTGCTAGTTCAAATGTCGGCGCGCTTGTCCGACAGCACCGGCTCCGCCCCGCCGCCTGCGCTTCCATGCGGCGCATGCGCACCGATCGTCGCGGCGCCTTCGGCATGCGCATTGCGGGTGAACCACGCTTTCGCTTTCGCGCCCCAGGCATCGACGTAGGTATACAGCACCGGCACGACCACCAGCGTCAGCAGCGTCGAGGTCATCACGCCGCCGATGATGGCGCGGCCCATCGGCGCCTGGGTCTCTCCGCCGTCGCCCAGGCCGAGTGACATCGGCAGCATGCCGAATACCATCGCCAGCGTGGTCATCAGGATGGGACGCAGCCGAACCTGTCCCGCATCAAGTATCGCCTGGTGGCGCGGCTTGCCTTCGCGAATACCTTGATTGGTGAAGTCCACGAGCAGGATGGCGTTCTTTGTCACCAATCCCATCAACATGATGAATCCGATCATGGAGAACAGGTTCAGCGTGGTTCCCGTCAACAGCAGCGCGAGGAACACGCCGATCAGGGCCAGCGGCAATGACGCCATGATCGCCAGCGGTTGCAGGAAACTGCCGAACTGCGATGCCAGGATCAGGTAAATGAATATCACCGCCATTCCCAATGCCGCCAGCATCGCGTTAAAGGATTCGTTCATTTCCTGGGTTTGACCACCCACGTTGAAGCGGTATCCGGGCGGCAGTTCTGGCCCCATTTTTTTCAGCAAAGCCTCGACTTCGCTGCCGGCGTCGCCGGCGGGCCGGCCCTCCACACCCGCATAGATCGATACGCGGCGCTGCAGATCCAGCCGCTTGACCTGCTGCGCGCTGAACGTGGGAACGAACTCCGCCACTTGCCGCAATATCACCATCTGCGGCGTGCCATCGGCGTTGGTGCGGCTGCTGGTCATGTAAAGGTCGCCCAGGTCGCTGGCGATCCGCCTGTCGGATTTCGGCAGGCGCACATTGACGTCGTAGTTCTGGCCGTCCGCCGCCTGCCAGTGCGAAATCGTGTCGCCCGCAATCAGTGGACGCAGTGCGCGGCCAATCTGCGCGGTGTTCAGTCCCAGATCGCTGGCGAGCTCGTTATTAATGCGAACCGCGATCGTCGGATTGGCGCCACGCTCGCTGCTTTCGAGATCGGTAATGCCTTTTATTTTCGCCACTTCCTTCATCACGCCTTGCGAGAGCTCGGTCAGTTTTTCCGCATCCGGCCCGAGGATCGAGATGAAAATCGGCTTGTTCCAGCCAACGGAAAGCTCCATCCCGGCAATGGTGGCGAGCTTGGCGCGAATCGCCTGTTCAAGTTCCTTTTGCGAGCGTCGATGCGTGTCCTTCCGCTCGGAAAGCTTCAGGTTGATGCGTGAGTAGTTCTTGCCCTCATCGGTGCCCACATTGGTATCGGCGATGACAATTTCGGGGAAGGTCTTCAGTGCGTCTTCCACCTGGCGTGTCTTGGCGTCGGTGTATTCCAGGCTCGAACCGATCGGTGTATTGAGACGCAGCGAGATGAAGCCCTGATCGTTTTCCGGGACGAATTCGGTGCCGATCAACGGCACGATCAAAAAGCTGCCGACGAATGACGCCAGTGCGATGCCCAGCACTTTTTTGCGATTTGACAGTGCCCATTTCAGCATCACGCCGTAGATTTCGTGCGCCTTCACCACCAGCCTTTCGATGGCGTCCATCATCCGCCCGAGCCACGGCACCCGCTTGAAACGATCGCCCGGCGGATCGCGCCAGATCGAGGACAGCATCGGGTCCAGCGTGAAACTAACGAACAACGAAACCAGCACCGCGACGGCAACGGTAATGCCAAATTGAACAAAGTAGCGCCCGATGATGCCGCTCATGAAGGCGATCGGCACAAACACTGCGATGATCGCAAATGTGGTGGCCATGACCGCCAGGCCAATTTCCTCGGTGCCTTCGTTGGCCGCTCGGAAGTGATTCTTGCCCATGCCGAGATGACGGACGATGTTTTCGCGCACGACAATGGCATCGTCGATCAACAGGCCGATGCAAAGGCTCAATGCCATCAGCGTCAGGAAATTCAGCGTGAAGTGAAAAACGTAGAGCGCGATGAATGTTGAAATCACCGCAATTGGCAAGGTGAGCCCGGTGATGACCGTGCTGCGCCAGGAATGCAGGAACAGGAACACGATGATCACGGTCAGCACCGCGCCTTCGAGAATGGTTTCCTTGACGTTATCGAGTGAGCTCTTGATGCCATCCGAGGTGGCGTAAATCGTCTTGATTTCCACACCCTCGGGCAACAGTTTCTTCAGGTCGTCAACTGCTTTGCGAATGCCTTCGCCGGTTTCGACGATATTGGCGTCCTGAACCTTGAAAACGCCGATGCCGATGGAGCGCTTGCCGTTTATGCGCGCAATCGACGTCTCTTCCTGTTCGCCATCGATCACTTCGGCGACCTGATGCAAATAAACCGGTGCGTTGCCTTGCCGCGCCACGATGATTTTTTCAAACCCCTTCGGATCCTTGATCTTGCCCTCGACCCTGACCAGTTGTTCGCCCGCGCCACTGGTAATGGTGCCCGACGGGAAATCCTGATTGGTGGCCTGGATGGCGTTGATGACTTGATCGACGCCGACCCCGTAGGACTGCATTTGCGCGGGCTTCAGGTTGATCAGCACCTGACGCACCACGCTGCCGCTGACATTGACCGCGCCGACGCCCGGTGCATTTTGCAGCCGCTTGACGATGATCTGGTCGGTGATGGTGGATAGCTCGCGCGGGTTATGTTTTTCCGACACCACCGCAAGGTTCACGACGGGCTGCTGGTCCTGCCAATCCGCGCGGCTGACCAGCGGGTCCTTGGCCTCGCGCGGGAAGCCAGGGCGTATTTGCGCGACCTTGTCACGCACTTCCTGGGTGGCGGCGGCCATGTCGGTGCTCAAGCGAAATTCCGCCTGCAGGAAGCCCACGCCTTCGCGGGTGGTGGCGAATATCTTCTTCACGCCATTGACGGTATTGAGGACATTCTCAATGGGCTTGATGAGATCGTTCTCAACCTGCTCGGGAGATGCGCCAGGGTAATTGACGGATACGAATACGAAGGGATTGCTGACGTCCGGCATTTGTTCGACCGGCAGGCGGTTGTAGGAAAAAATGCCGAGGACGAGCAACGCCACCATGACCATGGTGGCGAAAACGGGCTGGTTAATGCTGGTTTTGGTAATCCACATGATGGCTCTTTCTAACTGGCTTTGGCGACAGCAGGGGGCGCCGCCGGCGTTGTCGCAGGCGCTTTCACCACTGCGTTCGCGCCGGCTTTCAGCCCTACCATGCGCGCACTGACCACCTGGATGCCGCTTTCGAGCCCGCTCTTCACTTCCACCAATCCGGCCTGCTCTTCACGCAGGCCCAGTGTGACGCTGCGCTTGGTGACCTTGCCGCTTTCAAGCGTGAACACGTATGCCTGGCCGGTTTCGTCGCGTACGGCGGTAAACGGCACCACCGCGGTCGACGGGGACTTGGCCAGCACCAGGAGGCCCTTGGCAAACATGCCGCCCTTCAGTACACCGTCGCGATTGGCAACCGACAGGTACAAGGTAATGGATCGCGATCCCTGTTCGGTAATGGGGTTGATGCGTTCGACCTTGCCTTCAAATACGCGCTCGCCAAAGCCATCGACCTTGAACGTGGCAATTTGTCCGACTCTTACACCAGGAACTTCCGACGCCGGCGCGGGCGCCTCAATTTCCATCTTGGCGAGATCGACCACAGTAAACATCGGGCTGTCGGGCCCGACTTTTTCGCCGGCATTGACCATTTTCCGGGCGAGGATGCCGTTGATCGGCGCGCGTATCACTGCATCCTGCATCGCATTACGTGCCAGGCGTACCTGTGCTTCCGCGGATCTTACCGATGCCGCGCTCGCGTCGAGCGTGCTGTTGGTGGTATCGAAAGCGTTTTGCGAAATGAAGTTCTGTTTCAGCAGCTTCAGGTTGGATTCGCGATTCTTGTCGGCGATCGACCATTTGGCCTTGGTTTCCTCGAGGGCCGCCACTTGCGCATCGAACCGGGCCTGCAAATCGGCGGTATCGATTTGCGCGAGCACTTGTCCCTGGCTGACGCGTTCACCTTCGCGCGCGAGGATCTGACGCACCTCGCCCGACACTTTCGACTTGACCGTCGATTGAATGACCGGCGACAGCGAGCCCGAAAACGGCAGCGTCCGCGCCAACTCCCGATTTTCCACGGTGGTCAGATCCGCAGGCGCGAATTCCAGGGTGATATCCATGCCCGGTTTCTTTTCCTCTTTCTTGGCGGAGGTGGCGCGCCACGCAACGAGTGAGCCGATGACGAGGGCAGCGGAAAGTCCAGCAACCGTAACTTTTACCCAGCCGGCACGGCTACTGGCTGAACCAGCGGCGGGGCGGGGACGCGATGTGGACGTAGGGGAGCGTTTGAATAGCATATTGGTCCTCTTGATGAGTTCCCGGATCCCCGGAGATGCCGAGAATGTGCGCTTTTCAGGCTTGTGTCGCTATTTGGATGCGACGAAACGCATATTTGGATTAATCGGACGAAGTTTATGGCGACGGAATGCAGGCAATGACTGGCGATTGCGCAACGCTATCAGGATCCCGGATCGGCGTATGTCACGAAATGTATCGCGCACGCTGTTTCGGGATGGTGGCCACATCCCAGTATTGGATGGCGGCCGCCAGCAGCGAGGGCGGCGTGGCGCATGTCGCCTCGGGTGGAATTTTTTGGCCCAAATGTGCCAGTGCGTGGCGAAGCAATTCGCAGGCGTCTGTGGCGCCAATGGCCGGGGCCAGCGTCTGTTTTGACAGCTTTTGACCGGCCGCGTTGGTGACGACTGGAACATGCAGGTAGCGGGGGGTACGTAAACCCAGCAACCGCTGTAAGTAAATCTGGCGCGCCGTCGAGTCAAGCAGGTCGGCACCACGCACCACGTGGGTAACGCCCTGATCAGCGTCATCGATCACTACCGCCAGCTGATAGGCGAACAGCCCGTCGCGGCGCATCAACACGAAATCGCCGATATCGCGCTCCAGGACCTGGCAGCACTCGCCCTGCACGCGGTCCGCAAAACGGATTTCAGCCTGCGTCGTTCGAACGCGTACGGCATGGCCACCCCGATGCAGGCTTTTGTCGCGGCAGGTTCCCGGATAGACCGGCCCATCGATTCCCGACAATGCCGAATCGGCAATTTCCTTTCGCGAGCAGGCGCATGCGTAGGTGAGGTTTCTCGCCGCGAGTTGATCGAGCGCCGCCTGGTAGCGGAGCGAGCGCTGACTTTGAACCAGCACCTCGCCATCCCAGACAAAGCCGAATGCTGACAATGTTGCCAGAATTTCATGTGCAAATTGCGGGTTGCAGCGGGTCGTGTCGACGTCTTCGATACGAACCCGCCACGTGCCGCCCTGCGCGCGCGCATCCAGGTAGCTGGCGGCGGCGGCCACCAGCGAGCCAAAATGCAGCGGCCCCGTGGGCGAGGGCGCAAAGCGGCCGACATATTTTGTGTTAGCGTGGGTCATTCACTTCTGTTTCCGCGCGGATCATGATCTATCGTATCGCCGAATCATCCGATTGGCAGCAAGCCCGGCAAAGCGGATATTTTGCCAGCGCCGATCTGGCGGCCGAAGGGTTCATACATTTATCCGAGTTGCATCAGGTCTTGCGCACCGCGAACAAGTATTACCGGGGCAAGTCGGGGCTGGTATTGCTGGAAATCGCTGAGGCGCTGCTGGACCAGAATATCATTCGCGAAGACTTAATCGGCAGTGGTGTCTATTTTCCGCATAGTTATGCGCCGATTCCGTTGCGCGCCATTGTTCGGCATTTCGATTTTAGGGAGGATGCGGAGGGTGGATATTCATTGCCTGCGGAGTTGCGGGCGTGATGGGCGTTTGCCACAGGCTATTTTCCATAGAGTCAACTTGAAACCCTAGCACTGGCGCGGTGTTTACGACGTTTTCGGCCTGGAAGCCCCGCCAGCACTGGTGTTTTCTTTTTGCAGACAGTGATAGGGTTGAAAAATCGCCGCCTCATCACCAGATGCAACGTTCCCAAGCGGAAGTCTGAAGGCCAACGGAGGCGACCGAAATGCCAGAATCCAAATCTACACTGCGGCGTGCCACCGAGCGGGGCTACGCCGATCACGGCTGGCTGAAGAGTTTTCACAGCTTTTCCTTTGCGGACTACCACGACCCGGCGCACATGGGCTTCGGCCCGTTGCGGGTGATCAACGAAGACCGCGTCGCGGCCGGGATGGGTTTCGGCACGCACGGCCACCGCGACATGGAAATCATCAGCTACGTGCTCGAAGGCGCGCTTGCCCACAAGGACAGCATGGGTAACGGCTCCGCCATCCGGCCGGGCGACGTGCAGCGCATGAGCGCGGGCACCGGCGTGACACATAGTGAATTCAATCACTCGCAGGATGGCGTCACCCATTTCCTGCAAATATGGATACAGCCCAGCGTGGCCGGCATCACGCCGTCGTACGAAGAAAAGCATTTTGATGCGGCGTCCAAGCGCGGCCAGTTGCGGCTGATTGCTTCACCCGACGGACGTGACGGATCGGTGCTAATTCATCAGGATGCGTTACTGTTTGCGAGCCTGCTCGACGGCGAGGAACACGCGACCCATGCGTTGGCGCGCGGTCGCCTGGGTTATGTGCATGTTGCGCGAGGCCGCGTGACGGTCAATGGCATAGCGCTTGAGGCCGGCGATGCGATGAAATTAATTGGGCCGGTGGAGGTCGTGCTGGAGAAAGCGCAGGATGCGGAAGTGCTGGTATTCGATCTAAATTCCTGAGATGCAATTCATCGTTGCTGGCGAGGAAAGGATCAAAGAGGGAACATAGCGTGAGAACAATTGAGAGAATCATTGATTCGCAAATCGCGCCGGTCGGTACATTCACCGTGCGTCGCGCGTTGCCCGATCACGCGCGCAAGTCGGTGGGTCCATGGGTGTTCCTCGATCACTTTGGCCCGTTTCGGGTCAAGCCCGGTGAAGATGGCGTGGGCCCGCATCCGCACGCGGGTATCGAGACGGTGACCTACCTGCTTTCAGGAAGAAACAAGCATCGCGATTCGGCGGGACACACCGGCATCGTCGGCCCCGGCGGCGCGCAATGGATGACGTCGGGTCGAGGAATCATTCACGCGGAAGCACCGCTGGCCGAAAACGAAGCCGAGATGACCATGCACGGCATCCAGCTATGGACGACCCTGCCACGCGCACTGAAAATGATGCAGCCGCGCTATCAGCGCATTGAAGCGTCGGCGATCCCCGACGTGGCAATTGCAGATGGCAGCGTGCGGGTGGTGGCTGGGGACTTCACCACGCAGAAAGGGCCGGCGGAAACGCTGATGCCGTTACTGCTTTGGCACATCGGGCTAACGCCAACGGGAAAATTCCGGGCGGAAATCCCGGCAGGTTTTGAATTGGCAGCGTATGTGATTTCAGGCGCCGCAGATTTTGGTGAGAAGCGCGCAACGCAAGGTCAATTGGTGATTTTTGAGAACGCGGACGGGGAAGTCGAATTCTCCAATGCTGGTGAAGATACACTCGACGTGATGTTGCTGGGCGGCGCGCCGGCCGAAGGGCCGTTGATTTTCAGTGGACCGTTTGTGATGAACGCAATCGAGCAGGTACGCCATGCCGAACGCGCCTATTACACTGGACAAATGGGGACGCTATCGGAAACCTGATCCGCACCAACCTACACAACCAACAAGAAACAATTTTACGAAACAACCAAAATATGACTAGCGCAAAAATTCTCGCCTTTGCGGGTAGCAACCGCAAGGACTCCTGGAACCGCAAAGTGCTGGAGGTCGCCGCCGCGGGCGCGCGCGACGCAGGTGCTACGGTGACGATCGTCAGCCTGCGCGACTTCCCCATGCCGATTTACGACGCGGATTGGCACGCCGAGAATGGCGTACCGGCGAGTATGCGTGAGTTGCGAAAGCTGATGATGTCCGCCAACGGTCTCCTGATCGCCAGTCCCGAGTACAACGCGTCCATCACGCCACTATTGAAAAACACCATCGACTGGCTGTCACAAGCCGTGGATGGCGAGAGCGGCAGCGCGCCATTCGAGGGCAAGATCGGCGGACTGATGGGCGCATCCAACGGCGCGTTCGGCACCATCCGCGCGTTGCCGCATGTGTCGTACATTCTGTCGAACCTGGGCGTATTCATGCTGCCGGTGGTAGCGGTGCCAAGCGTGGCGAAATCGTTTGACGACACCGGCAACGTGACCAATGAGCGCACGCAAAAGATGTTGTCCGGGCTCGGTGCGCGGTTGACGCAAACCATTGTCAAGCTGGGGTAGCTGATAATAGGCGTTCAGCCAGAATCGTTCGATTGACGCGTCCTATCGTTTCCATCGCAATTTTTCATTGGCGCGCCGCCGGATCGTCGCGCAAAATTCACGTCATCGAATCCATTCAGTAGATGACACATGAGAAGACGGTGTGGATGCTCAGGGCGTTGATCGAGAAGTGATATTGAAATCGACTAATTCAACTCCAATTATTGACTCATCATTTAACCGACACGGAACCTGCCATGGCAACCATTGAACTGACCAAAGACAATTTCAACGCGACGATCGAAAACAACGATGTGGTGATCGTCGACTTCTGGGCGCCGTGGTGCGGGCCCTGCCGCATGTTCGCGCCGACCTTTGAGGCCGTGTCAGAGCAATACCCGAATGTGGTATTCGCCAAGCTCAACACGGAGGACCAGCAGGAACTCGCAGCGTCATTCAACATTCGTTCCATTCCGACGCTGATGGTGTTCCGCGAAAACGTCATCATCTTTTCACAGGCGGGCATGCTGCCCAAGGCAGGGTTCGAGCAGGTCGTGCAGAAATCGCTGGAGCTCGATATGGCGGTTGTGCATGCCGAGATCGCGGCGCAGGAAAAAGCGCCGGCCTGAAACGTCGCCGAATCACATTTTTCCTGAAACGCCCGCTTGATGCGGGCGTTTTTACGTACCAGAAACACTCAGTGCATTTATTCCTGCATTTGAGATAATGCGCACACTCCAAATACGCAGGCTCGCCATGCTCCCTTCATTCTCTCCGCTACGCGAAGCGTTTCTCGCGGATGAATCGCGTGTCATTTCCGCGCTGCTGCAATCGGCGAAGTTGCCCGCCGACAAGAAGGCCGCGGTCGACGCGACTGCCCGGCGACTGGTCGAAGCGGTGCGAGGCAGGCAGCGCGAACATGCGGGGATGCAATCTTTCCTCACGCAGTACGACCTTTCCACGCAGGAGGGTGTGCTGCTGATGTGCGTGGCGGAAGCGCTGCTGCGAATTCCCGATACACTTACGGCGGACAAGCTCATCAAGGACAAATTCTCCCAGGGCGACTGGAAGAAACATCTGGGCGCGTCCGACTCCTTGCTGGTCAATGCCGGAACCTGGGGAATGATGCTGACCGGCAAACTGGTCGCGCCGACAGTGGACAGCTTCGGGGATGTTGGTGGTTGGCTGACGCGGCTCGCGGGACGCGCGGGTGAGCCGATCGTGCGTACCGCGCTGCGGCAGGGCATGAAACTGATGGCGGAACAGTTTGTGATGGGACGCACGATTGGCGAGGCACTGAAGCGCGCGGCGTCGGGAGAGCAGGCCACGTATCGTCATTCGTACGACATGCTCGGCGAAGCGGCGATGACGATGGCCGACGCGGAACGTTATTTCAAGTCGTATCAGGTGGCCATTGCGGAAATTGCGCGGCACGTGCAGCCCGGGCAAAACGTATTTGAAGCGCCTGGCATCTCGATCAAGTTGTCTGCCCTGCATCCTCGTTTCGAGCTCGCGAAACGTGAGCGGGTGATGGCGGAAATGCTGCCCAAAGTCATGATACTTGTTGAGCAGGCGCGCGACGGCGGTATCGGCATCACGCTTGACGCCGAGGAGACGGAACGCATCGAATTGCTGCTGGAGTTGTTCGGGATCATTTACAGTGACGCGCGCTTCGCGGGATATGAAGGTTTCGGCGTCGCGGTTCAGTCCTACCAGAAACGCGCGAGCGAGGTAATCGATTGGCTGGCGACGCTTGCCAGCGCGCACGGCCGACGCATCACGACGCGGCTGGTGAAAGGAGCCTACTGGGATAGCGAGATCAAGCGTGCACAGATGCAGGGATTCAGTGGCTATCCGGTATTCACGCGCAAGGTGAATACCGACGTTTCGTATCTCGCGTGCGCGGCAAAAATGCTATCGCAGCCGCAGGCGTTCTACTGTCAGTTCGCGACGCACAATGCGCACACCGTGGCGACCATCCTGGAGCAGGCCGGTCCCGATTCAAGGTTCGAGTTCCAGCGCTTGCATGGAATGGGCATGGAGCTGTATGACGCCGTGCTGGCGCATCCCGTGTTTGGCAAACCTGCCGCTTGCCGTGTGTATGCGCCGGTGGGAAGCCACGAAGATTTGCTGCCGTACCTGGTGCGGCGCCTGCTCGAGAACGGCGCAAACTCTTCGTTCGTGAACCGCATCGCCGATCCGGACGTGTCAATCGATGATGTGGTCGCCGACCCGATCATGTTGTGCGAGGCCAATACCGAAAAAGCCAACGGAAAATTGCCGTCACCGCGAAAACTCTTCCTGGGATCGGAAGTGAGCCGGCTTAATTCGTCTGGTTTCAGCTTCGCCGAAGTTCCGGCGACTGACGCGCTGTTTGCCGCGATGTCGGCGACATTGGGACGGAACGATTTCATCGCGCGCCCATTGATTGCCGGGGACGCGATGCGCGGCGCGCCGATCGACGCCATCAGTCCGGTGACGCTGGAGAAGATTGGCGTTGTCGAGGAGGCCGACGAACAACTTCTCGATCTGGCGCTGTCGATCACCGCCGGCTACATCAATCAGCCCATGCCGGCAACCGAACGCGCGGCGGTGCTCGATCGCGCGGCTGATCTACTGGAAGAGCGGCGCGCAGAGTTCATGGCGCTTTGCGTGCGGGAAGCGGGCAAGACGCTGCCCGATGCGCTAGGCGAAGTGCGTGAGGCGGTGGATTTCTGCCGCTACTATGCGGAGCAGACCCGTCAGCATTTTGCGAGGCCGCAGCGGCTTCCGGGGCCGACCGGGGAAAGCAACGATCTTTATTTGCAGGGACGCGGCGTCTTTGCCTCCATATCGCCATGGAATTTTCCGCTGGCCATCTTTCTGGGGCAGATCACGGCAGCGTTTGCGGCGGGCAATGCCGTGATCGCCAAGCCGGCCGAACAATCCCCGATCATCGCCTTTGAAGCGGTCCGGCTACTGCTGGAAGCGGGCATGCCGAAGGATGCCATTGCGCTATTGCCTGGGCGCGGCGAAATCATTGGCGCCAAGCTGGTATCCGACATTCGCATCGCCGGTGTTGCATTCACTGGCGGAACCTCAACTGCTCAAGCGATCAACCGCGCGTTGGCCAACCGAGGCGGTCCCATCATTCCATTTATCGCCGAGACCGGTGGATTGAACGCGATGATCGCGGACTCATCCGCCCTGCCAGAGCAGGTAGTGAACGACGTGATTGCGTCGGCATTCAACAGTGCCGGGCAACGTTGTTCTGCGTTGCGCATTCTGTGCGTGCAAAAGGACATTGCACCGCGCATCGCGACTTTGCTGGAAGGTGCGATGCAGGAGTTGACGGTGGGCGATCCAGGGCGCCTGGATACCGATATCGGCCCGGTCATTGATCGGGAAGCCCTCGACATGCTGGTCGCGCACCGTGAGCGTATGGCCTCGCAGTTTCGCCAGATCGGCCAAACGCCGCTGCCGCTCGACCTGCCAAAAGGACATTTCTTTGCGCCGTGCGCGTTTGAAATCCCCAGCTTCGATACCATCAAAAGTGAAGTGTTCGGCCCGGTGTTGCATGTATTCGCCTTTGAGGCGAATCAGTTGATGCAGCTGGTCGACGCTATCAACGGCAGCGGCTACGGTCTTACGCTGGGTGTGCATTCGCGTATCGAGGAAACCATTGAATCCATCCGCGCGCGCGCGCGCGTTGGTAACCTGTACGTGAACCGCAACCAGATCGGCGCGGTGGTCGGGGTACAACCATTTGGCGGGGAAGGATTGTCAGGTACGGGACCCAAAGCGGGCGGTCCGCATTATCTTTTTCGCTTTGCAAGTGAGCGCACTGTCACGGTCAATACGGCCGCGGCGGGCGGCAATGCGGCGCTGATCGCGAGTTCCGAGTAGTCGCATTTTCTCCCGTTGCCGGTAGTCTGGGTTGTCGTTGCTTTCGTGCGCAACTTCGATGCGATTAATGCTGTGCTGTGCAGGCACAGAAACAAAACTCAATAGCTGGAGCGGCCCGCAGGCCGAAAACGCCTGAAACGGCCCGCCAGTGCTGGAGTTTATGAATTCACACGCCGAATTCGAAGATCGTGACTCGTGGAACTACAAGTAAATTGGTAACTGCGATTTTGCGCAGTATTCGCTGGGGGCAACCCCCAAAATTTTCTAGAATTTCTTGATCCCCGGCGGCGCGTGCTCGCCGGAAAGCAATACCAGCATGGAGCGCCCCTCACCCTTCCAGTAATCCACCGCATCCTGAAACAGCTCAATCACGGTTTCCAGTTGACTTTCATGGTGGGCGGTGAAGGCATCAGTGTGATCGAAGTAGACTACATAGCCTTCTTCATCGACCCAATCCATGTCGGTGAGGCAATCGTAGAAGGCGTCCCAATTGTTGCCGAAATGCGACGGGAATTTCATCGCGACCGCGGCGTGATTGAGAAACTGTTCCTTCTTCTCGATCTTCTTGCCTTCCAGATGAAAGAAGGCCATGTGTTTGCCATGCGCAAGTTTGGATAATTCGGTCACCGTGGCGTGGGCCTTCAGCCAGAAAACGCCACTTGGCGCGTCGCTGGCAAAGGCAAGCTTGAGTTCGGGGGATGGCATGACAGTCCTTTTTTACTCTTTGATTATTTTGAATGAGGTGTAGTGGTCGGCGGTGTAATAGCAACTGAGTTGCTGTTTGCCGCCGCAGATAATGCGGCGTGCGCCGCGATCGCGCGACCCAGGTGTCTTTACGGTGTACTCGTGATAGTAGCCTCGCGGTTGTTTGGGCAGCCTGCGCTCGCGATTGGAGAAAACCGTACCGTCCTTGCTGTACGGAAACGGCCCGCCCCGGCGGATGAGCGCAAGGGTATCCCGCCCTTCTTTCGGCAGATCTGCTGCTGCAATGACCGACAACCCGCCGGTGTTTTCAAATGCGTACGCCTGCATTCCGGTCAGGCTCAAAAGTGAAAGCATAAAAAATAACTTCAGTAATCGGGACACGCGCTACTCCTTGGGTCACTAAGCGGAAGCCACTTTCGCGGCCAGTTTCTCATTGAATTTTACCGGGTCAATCACGAAGCGTTCGTGAGTGCCCGAACTGATGGAGTCGATACCGTCGTGCGCGCGGATCGAAAAACTCAACCTGCGGCCATCGACCTTTTCCAACGTGGCTTCAACGGTAACCGTCAGGCCCGGCGGCGTGGCGGCGGTATGCGAAAGATTGACATGCGTCCCCACGCTTTGTTCATTCGGCCAATCCAGATGCGACTTCAACAAATCCACGCAGGCCCACTCACACAGCGCCACCATATAGCCCGTCGCAAATACCCGCGGCATCGCCTGAAAATCCACCGCTTCCCGATAAATATACGGCACCGTTTTCGACTCCGGAATCGTGTATCGAAACGTGTGGCATATCCCGGGCTTAAGTGTTGGCTTCATGGTGTTATTTTGGCGATGCGGTCTGCGGGCAGTGTGGGCAGTGTTCAGCGTACAGGATCATGTGGTGGTCCTTGATGACGAAGCCGAGTTGCCGGGCAATCTTATCCTGGCGCTTTTCAATTTCCGGATCATTGAATTCTTCCACGTATCCGCAATTGACGCACACGATATGGTCGTGATGGCTGCCTTCGTTGAGTTCAAATACCGCCTTGCCGCTTTCAAAATGGTGCCGCATCAGCAAGCCGGCTTGTTCAAATTGGGTCAGCACGCGATATACCGTCGCCAATCCAATGTCCGCGTTTTCATTCAGCAGCAGTTTGTATACATCTTCGGCGGACATGTGCCGCAACTTTGAAGTTTGGAACAGGTCCAGCACTTTCAGGCGCGGGAATGTGGCCTTCAGGCCCATGTTGCGTAATTCTCTGGATTCGGACATTGCGACCTCATTGACCGGTTACGAGAATCATATGCTGTTTTTGGCTGTGCGGCGTTCTCTGGCTATTGCGTGCATTGCAACGGGGAAACGCGTTTCGGACGCCATGGTCTGACGGGCTATAATTACCGATTCGTTCAGGTTATCCGGTCAGGAAAGCAGCTTATGCGCCATTTTTCGCCAGCCATCGTTACGGCAATCTTCGTGGCAAGTTCGGGTCTTCTTGCGGGCTGTGCCGGCTTTGGCGTTCACCGCATCGATATCCAGCAGGGCAATCTGGTGACCCAGGCGCAACTCGCCAAGGTGAAGCCAGGCATGAGCCGCAACGACGTGAAAAACGCGCTCGGCACGCCGCTGTTGCAGGATGTGTTTCATGCCAATCGGTGGGACTACTATTTCACCAATGAACAGGCGACCAAATACGGCCCCTTTGGCCGTGAGTCGCAGAAATATCATGTGACGGTCTTTTTCGAAAAGGAAAAAGTCTCCAAAATTGAAGGCGAGGCTTCGCCTGTGGAAATTCTTACGGGCGGCGGTGATCGGCGCGGACTGCCAAACGCGTTGCCGCCTGGCGCACCCCCACCGAAATCATAGTCATGGCGCTAAACCTGGCCA
Source organism: Betaproteobacteria bacterium (assembly GCA_016720925.1). NCBI lineage: Bacteria > Pseudomonadati > Pseudomonadota > Betaproteobacteria > Betaproteobacteria bacterium. Next base: position 56,356 of record JADKJR010000021.1, read on the forward strand.
TCGCCGGAGCGGGCGGACGCATGGGCCGCATGCTGCTGGAGGCGGCGGCATCACAACCCGGAATCGCGATTACCGGGGCGCTGGAGCAAGGCGCAAGTGCGCTGCTCGGCCATGACGCGGGTGAAATATCGGGCAATGCCAAGGGAATTATTGTCACCGCCGACCTCGTGGCGGGGTTGGCGAATGCCCATGTCCTGATCGATTTCACGCGACCGGAAGGTACGATGCAACACCTCGCAGTCTGCCGCAAACAGCGCGTAAACATGGTGATCGGGACGACCGGGTTTACAGCTGATCAGAAACGCGAAATTGACGCGGCGTCGAAAGACATTGCCATCGTATTCGCAGCCAACATGAGCCTGGGTATGAACGTTCTTGACAAACTGGTCGAGATGGCCACCAAAGCCCTGCACGAAGAATACGATATAGAGATCATCGAGGCGCATCACAAGGCGAAAATCGATGCGCCTTCCGGTACTGCCCTGATGCTGGGCGAAACCGCTGCAAAATCCATTGGCAAATCGCTCGACGAGATCGGTGTATTTTCGCGTCATGGCCTCATCGGTGAACGCAAATCCGGGACTATTGGTTTTTCCACCATTCGTGGCGGCGACATCGTTGGCGACCATACGGTGATGTATGCCGGTACTGGCGAACGGATCGAAATCACGCACAAGTCTTCTTCAAGGTCGACGTTTGCCCAAGGGGCAATGCGGGCCGCAAGATTTCTATTGGGCCGGAAAGCCGGCTTATTCGATATGCAGGACGTACTGGGGCTCAAGTAGCGGTTCATCGTGGAACGCGCGTGACTGCCACTTTGGTTTGCCCGGAACCGCTATCTAGGCTAAAATAGCCTCTTAATCGCGCAATGAAAACGCGGGAAAGGTCCAACCGGCCTTTCCCGTTTTTTGTGCCCACTTGCGGTTATGTCTGGTTCTCCTGGAGTCTCCCTTGGTTCAGTCCTCACCCGCCCTGCTTGTCCTCGCCGACGGTTCCGTATTCAGGGGCACATCGATTGGCACCGATGGCCAATCCATGGGCGAAGTTGTATTCAATACGGCAATGACCGGCTATCAGGAAATCCTCACGGATCCGTCCTACATGGGCCAGATGGTCACGCTCACTTATCCGCATATCGGCAATACCGGCACCAACGAAGAGGATGCGGAATCCCTGAAGTGCTACGCGGCCGGATTGGTCATTCGTGATCTGCCGAAGCTGGCGTCCAATTGGCGCATGACCGCTACACTGCCGGAATACCTGAAGCGTAACGGGGTGGTGGCGATCGCCAATATCGACACGCGCCGCCTCACGCGGCTCACCCGTGAAAAAGGTGCGCAAAACGGCTGTATTTTTGTTGGTGAACATACGGACGCCAATATCAAGCTTGCTCATGAGCTGGCGAATGCCGCACCGGCCATGTCCGGCCTGGATTTGGCCAAAGTCGTGTCCTGCAAGAAATCCTATGAGTGGAATCAGTCGACCTGGGCCCTCGGTGCGGGATACGCGCGAGCGAAGGTATCTACATTTCATGTTGTCGCATTTGACTACGGCATCAAGCACAACATCCTGCGCATGCTGGCGGAGCGGGGTTGCAAAATTACCGTCCTTCCCGCACAAGCGACCTCTGCCGAAGCATTGGCGCTCAAGCCGGATGGCGTGTTCCTGTCCAATGGGCCGGGCGACCCGGAGCCGTGCGATTACGCGATCAAGGCTATCCGGGAAATTATTACCGCCGACATACCGGTATTCGGCATCTGCCTCGGTCATCAGTTGCTCGCGCTCGCCTCAGGTGCAAAGACCGTGAAAATGAAATTTGGCCATCACGGCGCCAATCATCCGGTGCAGGATCTCGAGACGCGCAAGGTTTACATCACCAGCCAGAATCATGGCTTTGCCGCGGACGAAAAAACGTTGCCTGCGAATGTGCGCGTGACACACATATCTTTATTTGACGGCACCTGCCAGGGAATCGAGCGAACCGACAAGCGCGCGTTCAGTTTTCAGGGGCATCCAGAAGCAAGCCCGGGGCCGCATGAGGTGGGGTACCTGTTTGACCGTTTCGTAACGATGATGGGCGCGGCACGTGGCTAAGAAACTCACCGCCAAACAGGCACTCGTCGAATACGAAGTCGTCGTATCGAAAATCGCGGTCGTGCGTGGCCAGCGGGTGATGTTTGCGCAGGATTTGGCGGAACTTTATGGTGTTGAAACGCGCGTGCTGATGCAGGCCGTTCAGCGAAACATAGATCGGTTTCCGCAAGACTTTCTCTTTCAGCTTACCGATCAAGAGTTTGCCAACTTGAAGTCACAATTTGTGACTTCAAGTTGGGGTGGCATTCGCAAGTTGCCTTACGCATTTTCAGAGCAGGGCGTCGCCATGCTGTCGAGCGTCTTGCGCAGTCCACGCGCCGTTGCGGTCAATATTGAAATCATGCGGTCGTTCGTGCGCATGCGGGCGCTGATTGACAGCAACAGTGTGCTCGCAAAGAAAATTGCCTTGCTTGAACAGAAATACGACAAGCAATTCAAAGTGGTTTTTCAAGCCATTTACGATCTGATGGATGATCGGGAAAAAAAGCAGAAGCGAAAGATCGGATTCGTATGAGTATGCTTGGCATCACCGATCTTGCGACTTACATCGTTGGCACGATTTTCATCATTCTGCTGCCGGGGCCGAATTCGCTTTACGTCCTGGCGGTGGCGGCAAAGCGCGGTGTGCGCGCGGCTTACCAGGCCGCAGCGGCGGTTGTGGTGGGCGACACGGTATTGATGGTGCTGGCCGCGGCGGGCATTGGCTCCCTGCTCTCGGCGTATCCGAATGTATTCGTGGCGATCAAGTACGCAGGCGGCACCTATCTTGTGTGGGTGGGCATTCAATTGATTCGCGGCGCGGTCGTGCGCTGGCGTCACGGCGCCGCCCTGGCCGCGATGGCGGCTGAAGAAATGCAGAATGATGCGAGCCACCCGTTCAAGCGCGCGTTGGCCATCAGCCTGATGAACCCCAAGGCCATCCTGTTCTTCCTGTCGTTTTTCATTCAGTTTGTCGATCCGGCCTATCCGCATCCCGCCCTCACATTCGTGGCGCTGGGCGCCATCCTGCAGGTTGTCAGCGTCATCTACCTTAGCGTGCTGATCCTTCTGGGCGCGCGCGCCGCCGCCGCTTTCCGTCGCCGGTACCGGTTATCCGCTGTCATGACAGGCGGTGTCGGCATGCTCTTTATCGGCTTCGGCGCCAAGCTCGCCACCGCCACCATCGACTAGAGCACCATGCCTAATGTCTAAACGAACCGACATCAAATCCATCCTCATCATCGGCTCCGGCCCGATCGTGATCGGCCAGGCCTGTGAGTTTGACTACTCCGGCGCACAGGCCTGCAAGGCGCTGCGCGATGAGGGCTACAAGGTCATCCTGATCAACTCGAATCCGGCGACGATCATGACCGACCCGAACATGGCGGATGTGACCTATATCGAGCCGATCACGTGGCGGATTGTCGAAAAGATCATCGAAAAGGAGCGGCCCGATGCGCTGCTGCCGACGATGGGCGGGCAAACGGCATTGAATTGTGCGCTCGATCTGGCCAAGCATGGCGTGCTGGAAAAGTACGGCGTGGAAATGATTGGTGCCAGCAAGGAGGCCATTGACAAGGCCGAGGACCGCGAGAAGTTCAAACAGGCGATGACCAAAATTGGGCTGGCGTCCGCGCGCTCAGCAATCGCTCATTCGATGGAAGAAGCGTTGCAGGTGCAGGCCAGCATTGGGTTCCCGGCGATCATTCGCCCCAGTTTTACCATGGGGGGATCAGGCGGCGGCATTGCATATAACCGTGACGAGTTCGTTGAGATCTGCGACCGGGGGCTTGAAGCGTCACCCACGCATGAATTGCTGATTGAAGAATCGTTGCTCGGCTGGAAAGAATTCGAGATGGAAGTCGTTCGCGACAAGAACGACAACTGCATCATTATTTGTTCGATCGAGAACCTGGATCCAATGGGAGTGCACACAGGAGACTCGATCACGGTCGCGCCCGCGCAAACGCTGACTGACAAGGAATATCAGATCATGCGCAACGCCTCGATCGCGGTGCTGCGCGAGGTGGGCGTGGAAACCGGCGGTTCCAACGTGCAGTTCGCGGTGAATCCGAAAGACGGTCGCATGGTGGTAATCGAGATGAATCCGCGCGTGTCGCGTTCGTCCGCGCTGGCTTCCAAGGCGACCGGGTTTCCGATCGCCAAAGTCGCCGCCAAGCTCGCGGTCGGCTTTACACTGGATGAGCTGAAGAATGACATCACGGGTGGGCTGACGCCGGCATCATTCGAGCCCAGCATCGATTATGTGGTGACAAAGGTCCCGCGTTTTGCCTTCGAAAAATTTCCCCAGGCGGACGATCGTCTGACCACGCAGATGAAGAGCGTGGGCGAAGTGATGGCCATCGGACGCAACTTTCAGGAGTCGCTGCAGAAAGCGTTGCGCGGTCTGGAAGTTGGCGTGGATGGCTTTAACCTGAAAACCGTTGACCCGGAAAAAATTGGCGACGAGCTCGCCTATCCGCGCGGCGAGCGGCTCTGGTACGTGGCGGACGCATTCGGCATCGGCATGTCGCTGGAAGAGATTCACGGCTATACCAAGATCGATCCCTGGTTCCTGGCTCTCATCAAAGAGCTGGTGGATATGGAACTGGCGATCGAGAAGAAAACGCTCGACACCATCGACGCGACGGAGCTGCGGGAATTGAAGCGCAAAGGGTTTTCGGATCGACGACTGGCTTTTCTGCTGAAGGTAAAAGAGGGTGACATTCGCGCCAAGCGCCACGCGGCGGGCATTCGTCCGGTATACAAGCGCGTCGACACATGCGCGGCGGAGTTCTCTACTTCCACCGCCTACATGTACTCGAGCTACGACGAGGAATGCGAAGCCAACCCGACCAGCAACAAAAAGATCATGATCCTGGGCGGCGGTCCGAACCGGATCGGGCAGGGCATCGAATTTGATTATTGCTGCGTGCACGCGGCCCTGGCGCTGCGTGAAGATGGTTACGAAACCATCATGGTCAACTGCAATCCGGAAACGGTTTCGACCGACTACGATACATCGGATCGGCTCTATTTCGAGCCGCTCACGTTGGAGGACGTGCTGGAAATTGTCGACAAGGAAAAGCCGGTCGGCGTGATTGTTCAGTTTGGCGGACAGACACCGTTGAAGCTGGCGCGGGCGCTGGAAGCCAATGGCGTGCCGATTATTGGCACGACGCCGGACGCCATCGATGTCGCCGAAGACCGTGAGCGCTTCCAGAAGCTGATTCATGAACTCGGCCTGTTGCAGCCGCCCAACCGCACCGTACGTACCAACGAAGAGGCCATCATCAAGGCGCGTGAAATCGGTTATCCGCTGGTGGTACGCCCGAGCTATGTGCTGGGTGGCCGCGCAATGGAGATTATTCACATCGAGTCCGATCTCGAACGCTATATGCGCGAGGCAGTAAAGGTATCGAACGATTCGCCGGTGCTGTTGGATCGCTTCCTGAACGACGCCATTGAAGTCGATGTTGACGCCATTTGCGATGGCAAGGTTGTCCTCATCGGCGGGATCATGGAGCACATTGAGCAGGCGGGTGTGCATTCGGGTGATTCGGCGTGTTCGCTGCCGCCTTTTTCACTTTCACCCGAATTGCAGGATGAATTGCGTCGTCAGACGGTCGTCATGGCGCTGGCCTTGAATGTCGTCGGCTTGATGAACGTGCAGTTCGCCATTCAGGGCAGTGGTGCGGCGCAGAGGGTATTCGTGCTTGAAGTCAATCCGCGCGCCTCCCGCACCGTGCCGTTTGTATCGAAGGCGACCGGATTGCCGCTGGCAATGATTGCCGCGCGCTGCATGGCGGGTAAAAGCCTCGCGCAGCAGGGCGTGAAGTCTGAGGTAATTCCGCCCTACTACTCGGTAAAGGAAGCGGTTTTTCCGTTCATCAAATTTCCGGGCGTCGATACCATTCTCGGACCGGAAATGAAATCAACCGGCGAGGTGATGGGCGTCGGTACCACGTTTGCCGAGGCGTTTGTGAAATCGCAAATGGGGGCGGGCGTGAAGTTGCCGGTGACGGGGCCCAATGCCGGCAAGGCGTTTATCAGCGTGAAAAGCGCAGACAAGCCGAAAGTCGAGGAGATTGCGCGTACCTTGCTGGAACTCGGGTTCAGTCTTGTTGCGACCAAAGGTACGGCGGCGCATTTGCAAACCTGCGGAATCGCGTGCGAACCGGTGAACAAGGTTCTCGAAGGCCGACCGCATATTGTCGATTTGGTGAAGAATCGGGAAATCACCTTGATCATCAATACTGTGGAAGAAGACAAACGTTCGATTCGCGATTCGTGGTCGATCCGCAACGCCGCGTTGCAGGGCCGCATCACTTACTACACCACCATCGCCGGCGCGAAAGCTGCTTGCCTCGGCATGCAACATTTGGTGGAACTGAAAGTCTATGATCTTCAGTCGCTGCACAAGTTGATCGCCGCTGCCTGACACGGCCGCGAAAAAAGTGTGGCAAAAGTTTTCCAACAATGGGTGCGCCGAATTTTTTCACCGGTGTATCCAACCTTACTATCCACAGGACAAAATAATGAGCAGCATTGCCAAAGTTCCATTGACCGTCGCCGGCGCAGCTGCACTGAAAGCCGAATTGCATCGACTGAAAACCATTGAGCGGCCGGCGGTGATTATCGCCATATCCGAAGCGCGGGCGCAGGGTGACCTGTCGGAAAATGCAGAATACGACGCAGCCAAGGAAAAACAGGGCTTCATCGAAGGTCGAATAGGGGAGCTGGAAGGAAAGCTCTCCAGCGCGCAAATCATCACCCCGGCGATGCTGGAAGATGATGGTCGCGTCGTTTTTGGCGTGACAGTGGACCTTGAAGCGACCGAGACAGGAGAGAAAGTGTCCTACCAAATCGTTGGTGAGGATGAAGCCGATCTCAAGCTAAGCAAGATTTCGTTTTCGTCACCGATCGCGCGGGCGATGATTGGCAAGAATGCAGGTGACGTGGTGGAAGTGCGCGCGCCGGGTGGCGTGACGGAATACGAAATTGTGGACGTACGATACGTCTGATTGACAATTGAACTCAAGCACAGTAGCGCCTCGCAGGACGACAATGGCTGAAACGCCCCGCCAGTGCTAGAGATTGTGCGATCAACCTGAGCGGCAAATATGTTACTTGGTTCGAGTCTGCCGCCTTACAGTTGTGCGCGTGCCGAAACCGGTGCCACCTTTCAGACTTCCTTTTCCCTTTGGTCCGGCAACAACTTTCTCTTTTGGCTTGCGCTGCGATCGTGACGTTACACCAGCCTTGACACCGGATTTGACGCCGGTTCTCCTGTCACTTTTCCGGGGGGCGGCCTTTTTCTCCGGTTCGGGCGGCTTCTGGCGCCAGACGATGAGCATTTTTCCAATGTGCTGGACGGGCGCCGCATGCAAAGCGAGGCAGATTTCGTGGAGCCAGGATTCGCGCGCTTCACGGTCGTCCGTCGAGGCGCGGATTTTGATGAGTTCGTGCGCCTTCAGATTGCGTTCGATTTCCAGGATGACGGCGGGCGTCAGTCCCTGATCGCCGATCATGACGACAGGGGTCAGCACATGCGCTTGCGCTTTGAGCGCGCGGCGCTCGATAGGGGATAATGTGATTTTCATAATGTGATTATACGTATCATGCGCCATGGCTAACGCCCGCCCGAAAAACAGCCGCGACTGGGTCAAGCGGCATCTCAGTGATCCCTACGTGAAACGCTCGCAGGTGGAAGGTTATCGCTCGCGTTCCTCCTACAAGCTCTCGGAAATTATTGAGAAGGAAGGGTTGATGAAGCCCGGCATGACTGTGGTCGACCTGGGCTCCGCACCGGGCGGCTGGTCGCAGTGGGTGGCCAAGAAAGTCGGCAACACGGGCAAAGTAGTCGCGATCGATTTGCTGGAGATGGAACCGGTGGCCGGGGTGAATTTCATTCTTGCTGACTTCTCGGAAGAAGCCGGATTGAACGCGGTCATTGATGCGATCGGCGGCGCCAAGGTCGATCTTGTGATTTCCGATATGGCCCCCAACCTCACTGGTATCTCTATCACCGATCAGGCGAGGTTATTTACACTCGGTGAGATGGCGTTGGAGTTTGCGGTCAAGTTCTTGAAACCAAACGGAGTTTTTCTGGTCAAAGTTTTTCAGGGCGCGGGCTTTGAACCGTTCGTGAAATTGATGCGTGCGAATTTCAGGCATGTGGCCGCCAAGAAACCAGATGCGTCGCGCGACGAAAGCCGCGAAACATACTTGCTGGCGGGCGATGTAAAAGTGGCAAGCGGTTGAATCCAAAGGACTAAGAGTTGCGTTTAGTGTAGGATGACTATCCCCTTTGAAAATTGCAGTGAAGCGGGATTGACTCGGAAAATCCAATTGTCGGCATCGGGAAAAATTAAGGAACGCGTGTGAATAACTGGGTGAAGAATATCGGCGTCTGGCTCGTTATCGGTATCGTGCTGATGATGCTGTTCATGCAGGTCTCCAATCGTGGCGCAACGCGCACCGAAATGGATTACTCGACCATGATGCAGGAAGCCAAGAACGGCAATATCGAAAAGGTGCGTATGGAGGGCCCGCGTACCGCCAAGGTCACCACGCGTGACAACAAGGTCTATACCACCGCGACCCCCGGTGACATTTTCATGTGGGACGAATTGCGCAAGGCCGGCGTGAAGATCGAAGCGAAACCGGAAGAAGAGCAATCGCTGCTCATGTCGATTTTCATTTCCTGGTTCCCGATGCTGCTGCTGATCGGTATCTGGCTGTATTTCATGCGCCAGATGCAAGGCGGCGGCAAAGGTGGCGCATTCTCGTTCGGCAAGAGCCGTGCGAAGATGCTCGACGAAGGCAACAATCCGGTGACGTTTGCCGACGTGGCCGGTTGCGATGAAGCCAAGGAAGAAGTATCCGAACTGGTGGATTTCCTGCGCGATCCATCGAAGTTCCAGAAGCTCGGCGGACGCATTCCGCGCGGCGTGCTGATGGTGGGCTCACCCGGTACCGGCAAGACCTTGCTTGCGCGCGCCATCGCCGGCGAAGCGAAAGTTCCGTTCTTCTCCATTTCGGGTTCCGATTTTGTGGAAATGTTCGTCGGCGTCGGTGCGGCGCGTGTACGTGACATGTTTGAGCAGGCGAAGAAGAATTCGCCGTGCATTGTGTTCATCGATGAAATCGATGCGGTCGGTCGTCAACGCGGTGCGGGCCTTGGTGGCGGCAATGACGAACGCGAACAAACGCTGAATCAATTGCTGGTGGAAATGGATGGTTTTGAGGCATCCGTTGGTGTCATCGTCATTGCCGCAACGAATCGTCCGGACGTGCTGGATCCGGCATTGCTGCGCCCGGGCCGTTTCGATCGCCAGGTGGTGGTGCCGTTGCCCGACATTCGTGGCCGCGAACAGATCTTGCTGGTACACATGCGTAAAGTGCCAATCGGGCCGGACGTACAAGCATCGGTCATTGCACGTGGTTGTCCCGGATTTTCAGGCGCAGACTTGGCGAACCTGGTCAACGAAGCGGCCCTGTTTGCCGCGCGCGGCGCGAAGCGTCTCGTTGATCACGAGGATTTCGAACGCGCCAAGGACAAGATCATGATGGGTGCCGAACGGCGCTCGATGGTGATGACCGACGAAGAGCGCATGAACACGGCCTATCACGAATCCGGCCACGCAATTCTTGGCTACGTCTTGCCGAAGAGCGATCCCGTTCATAAAGTGACCATCATTCCGCGTGGCCGCGCATTGGGTGTGACGGTGCAGTTGCCCGAGCAGGACCGCTATGCGTATGACCGTGTGTATTTGATGAGCCGCATCGCGGTGTTGTTCGGCGGCCGCATCGCTGAAGAGATTTTCATGAATCAGATGACCACCGGGGCATCGAACGATTTTGAGCGCGCCACGCAACTCGCGCGCGACATGGTGACCCGCTATGGCATGTCCGACGCGCTCGGCACCATGGTCTATGCGGAGAATGAAGGTGAGGTATTCCTCGGCCGCTCGGTGACACGCCACACCAATGTCTCCGAAGAAACCATGCGCAAGGTCGATGGCGAGATTCGCCGGATTATCGATGAGCAATACGCGTTGGCGCGGAAACTCATCGAGGAAAATCGCGACAAGGTCGAAGCGATGGCCAAGGCCTTGCTGGAAATAGAAACCATCGATTCCGACCAGATCAAGGACATCATGGAGGGCCGCCCACCGCGCGCGCCGAAACCTTCGTCGATCGCTTTCAAGCCGAAGCGCGATGGTGACGGTGGCAATGCACCAGAGGCGCCCAAGGTGGATCCCGCGCCGGCGGAAGGGCTGCACTGATCCATCCACATAACGTGCGTGCGGGCGGCCATCGTGCCGCCCGTTTTGTTTCAAGAATGGCAAGCCCTTCTCCTCGGCGAGAAGGATTCGGTTGATTGGAAACGGTGTCAGGTTTAGCGGAAACACAAAAAGACTTCATGCCTAAACTTCTCTGCGGAAAATTTCCCCTTTCACTCAAACGTCCGCTGGTGATGGGCATTGTCAATGTCACGCCGGACTCGTTCTCAGACGGCGGTAAATTTCTGTCAAGCGACATGGCCATTGCACACGCACGACAACTCATCGCCGACGGTGCGGACATCCTGGACATCGGTGGTGAATCCACCCGGCCCGGTGCGAAGCCAGCCGGATTGCAGGAAGAACTTGACCGGGTGATGCCGGTGCTGGAAGCCATGCTCGACAGCGGCGTCCCGCTCTCGATTGATACCCAGAAGCCCGGGGTGATGAAGTCTGCAATCGCCGCCGGCGCATCGATGATCAACGACGTGAACGCACTGCAGGCCGAAGGCGCGATCGAGGCATGCCGTCATTCCTCCGTCGCGGTATGCCTGATGCATAAACAAGGCACGCCCGAGACCATGCAACAGCAACCGGCTTATGACGATGTCGTGCGCGAAGTCAGCGCGTTCCTGCTCGCACGCGCTGACGCGTGCGAGCAGGCGGGCATTGCGCGGGGCCGGATTGTCATCGATCCGGGATTTGGTTTTGGCAAAACCGTCGCGCACAATTTCACGCTGCTACGCGAATTGCGGTCGCTGACGCATTTGGGGCATCCCGTTTTGGCGGGTTATTCGCGAAAATCTTCTCTTGGGTCGGTGACGGGCCGTCCCGTCGAGCAGAGACTGGCCGCAAGTCTCGCCGCGGCGTTGATCGCCGCTCAAAACGGCGCGGCAATACTGCGGGTCCACGATGTCGCCGAGACGGTCGATATGCTGAAAGTGCTGGATGCGACACGCGTTGGGGCGCAATAGCCGGGCCTTGAATGTGCGCTATTTAACTGCTGCAACGATGGATTTGCCATAAAGTCTGTAAAGTCAAGCATTGGCGCGCATTTCAGGGCCGAATGGGCCGGAGAGCCGCACCAGTGCTTGAGTTTCTTCCCGCGTTTATTTACGTCTGTGTTCAGGAGCTGAGAGATGAGTCGCAAATATTTTGGTACCGATGGTATTCGCGGACGCGTCGGTGATCCGCCGATCACGCCGGATTTCGTGTTGCGCCTCGGCTACGCGGCCGGCTGTGTGCTCGCGCAGGACCGCAGTGATGGCACTGCCCGGCCAACCGTCATCATTGGCAAGGACACGCGCATTTCTGGGTACATGCTTGAAAGCGCGCTGGAAGCAGGCTTCTCGGCGGCGGGCGTGGATGTGCTGCTGGTCGGGCCGATGCCGACGCCTGGAGTGGCTTACCTCACGCGCGCGTTGCGGTTGTCGGCAGGCGTCATGCTTTCCGCGTCGCACAATCCGTTTGACGACAACGGCATCAAGTTCTTTTCCGCTGACGGCCTCAAGTTGCCCGACGAAGTCGAGCACGAAATCGAGCTGCTGCTCGACAAGCCGATGGTGACGCTGCAATCCATCCACTTGGGCAAAGTGCGGCGCGTGGAAGATGCCGCCGGGCGCTACATCGAATTCTGCAAAAGCACCTTCCCGCGCCAACTCGATTTGCGCGGGATGAAACTGGTCGTCGATTGCGCGAACGGCGCTGCGTGGGACATCGCGCCGCACGTGTTCCGTGAGCTTGGGGCGGAAGTCATTGCCATCGGCAATCAGCCGGATGGCACCAACATTAACGATGAAGTCGGCGCCACGCATCCGGTGGCGATGTGCGCGGCCGTGCGGAAACACGGCGCGAAGTTTGGTATAGCGCTCGATGGCGACGCCGATCGGCTGGTGATGTGCGATGCCGACGGCACGCTGTTCGATGGCGACCAGTTGCTTTATGCGATGGTCAAGGACCGCCATGCGCGTGGCGCGTTCAGGGGCGGCGTGGCGGGCACGCTGATGACCAACCTCGCGCTGGAGCAGCAGCTGGGGAAGATGGATATTCCGTTCGAGCGCGCCAATGTCGGCGATCGCTATGTGCTGGAATTACTGCGCGAAAGAGGATGGGAATGCGGCGGCGAAAACTCGGGCCACCTGCTTTGCCTGGAAAAACACTCAACCGGTGACGGCATCATTTCGGCCCTGCAGATTCTGGGTGCGCTCAAGCGCAATGACCAATCGCTGGGGCAATTCACCGCCGAGCTGACGCTGTTCCCGCAAATACTCGAGAACGTGCGCTTGCAGAAGAGATTCAATTTCGCGGCGAGCGCGCCGGTTCAGGCGGCGGTCGCCTCGGCTGAAATTGAACTGGCGGGAGATGGTCGCGTGCTGCTGCGCGCATCCGGTACTGAACCGGTGATTCGCGTCATGGTGGAAGGACGGGATGGAGTATTGGTGAGGCGGCTGGCGGGTGAGATAGCCAGAATCGTCAAGGCAACTGCGGCAGCCTGAAAGGAGAGGCGACAGCGAGTTGACCCGCTACTGGCCATGACTGCCGAAATACACGTCTTCAATAGCCAGCACTACGTTGCGGCGCGGAATTTGTGGGAGTCCACTGATGGCGTTGGCGTGAGCGAGGCTGATTCACAACACTCTATCGAGGCGTTCCTGCAACGAAATCCGGGACTCAGTCTCGTTGCCGTGGAGGGGGACAAGGTAGTGGGTACGATCCTCGTCGGACACGATGGTCGTCGTGGGCTCATCCATCATCTTTCCGTCGCGCCGGCGTTTCGTCGTCAGGGAATTGGTGCAAGGCTGGTGCGCGATGGCTTGGCGGGCCTGAGAGATCTTGGTATCCAAAAATGCCATTTGCTTGTGTTTTCGAACAACTCTCGGGCTCGATCGTTCTGGCAAGCTATTGGTGCGGAACATCGCGAAACCTTGATTATTTACTCCTTGCCCACGCAGCCGGAATCGTGACGGATCAGCGATTCGTCAATAAAAAGAGTCGGCCGCAATTGGCATTGGAATGACCATTCGCGGACTTATCCAAAGCGACCCGTAATGTAGTCTTCTGTCTCTTTTCGCTTCGGTTTGATGAAGATCTCGTCCGTCACGCCGAATTCCATCATTTCCCCCAGATACATGTACGCCGTGAAGTCGGACACCCGCGCGGCCTGCTGCATGTTGTGGGTGACGATGGCGATCGTGTAGTCGTCTTTCAGTTCATGCAGAAGCTCTTCGATTTTTGCCGTCGAAATCGGATCGAGCGCCGAGGTCGGCTCATCGAGGAGCAATACTTCCGGCTTGACCGCCACCCCGCGCGCGATGCACAGGCGTTGCTGCTGGCCCCCGGAAAGCGAAAGGCCGCTCTGGCTCAGGATATCCTTGACCTCGCCCCAGAGGGCCGCTTTCTTGAGCGCCCATTCCACGCGTTCATCCATCTCGGCCTTTGACAGACTCTCATACAGCTTCACGCCGAAAGCAATGTTGTCGTAGATCGACATCGGAAACGGAGTGGGCTTTTGAAACACCATGCCGACTTTGGCCCGCAGCAGGTTGAGATCCTGATTTTTTTCCAGGACGTTCTTGCCGTTCATCACGATTTCGCCCACCGCGCGTTGCCCGGGGTAGAGATCGTACATGCGATTGAAAGTGCGTAGCAGGGTGGACTTGCCGCAACCGGAAGGGCCGATGAAGGCAGTGATGTGACGCTCGGCGATATCGAGGTTGATCGCTTTAAGGCCCTGGAATGTGCCATAGAAAAAATTCAGATCCTTGACCTGGATCTTCGGTGCAGGAGTCGCCTGGGCGGTATTGGTCATCATTTTCTGCTTTTGTAAGTGAAGGTCAAGTGCGTTTTTGCGCGAAAACGGTGCGCGCAAGAATATTCAGGCCGAGCACGGATGCGGTGATCAGGAGCGCAGCGGACCACGCCAGTGCCTGCCAGTTTTCAAACGGACTCATCGCGAACTGGAAAATCACCACGGGGAGATTTGCCATAGGCGCGTTCATGTCGACGGACCAGAACTGGTTATTGAGTGCGGTGAACAGCAGTGGCGCGGTTTCGCCGCTGATCCGCGCAATGGCCAGCAATACGCCAGTAACGACGCCGCCCTTGACCGCACGAATCGCCACGTACATCGTTACTTTCCATTGCGGCGCGCCCAGCGCGGCGGCGGCTTCGCGCAGGCTGCTCGGCACCAGCCTCAGCATGTTCTCGGTTGTGCGTACTACCACCGGAATGGCCAGCAGTGAAAGGGCGAACGTCCCGGCCCAGCCCGAGAAGTGGCCGACATTTGCCACGTACACCGTATAGATGAACAATCCGACGACGATCGATGGGGCGGACAGGAGGATATCGTTGATGAAACGTGTCGTTGGCGCCACCCAGCCGCGCCCGCCGAATTCGGCGAGATACACGCCGGCGAGGATACCGACCGGGGTCGCGATCAGGGTTGCAAAACCCACCATCATGAAGCTGCCGAAAATGGCGTTCGCGAGGCCGCCCTCGCTGCCAGGCGGCGGCGTCATTTGCGTGAAGTTGCTGAAGCTCAAGCCGCCGAAGCCGCGCGACAGGAGAACAAAGAGGATCCACGCCAGGAACAGCATGCCAATGGCCATGGCGGCCATCGCAAGAATCAGTGCGAGCCGGTTAAAGAACAGCCGCTTGCGGTATATGTTGTTGGTCGCGGTCGCATTGCTCACGTCTTCGCTCCTTCGCGTTTTTCGAGTTGGAGCAACAATAGCTTCGCGCAGCTCAGGACGACGAACGTAATGAGGAACAGCACCAGGCCCAGCGACACGAGCGACGCGATATGCAGATCCTTGCTGGCTTCGGCGAATTCATTGGCAAGTGTGGAGGCGATACTATTGCCGGGATCGAACATCGAAGCGCTGATGCGATGCGCGTTGCCGATGACGAATGTGACCGCCATGGTTTCGCCCAGCGCGCGGCCGAGGCCCAGCATGATGCCGCCGATCACGCCGACCTTGGTATACGGCAGCACGATGTTGCGCACGACCTCCCATGTCGTCGCGCCCAACCCATATGCCGACTCTTTCAGGATGGGCGGCACGACCTCAAACACGTCGCGCATGACCGACGCGATAAACGGGATCACCATCACCGCGAGAATGATGCCGGCGGCGAGCATGCCGATACCCATTTGCGGACCTTGAAACAGCACGCCGATGACCGGCAGTTGACCGATCGTCTTGTTCAGCGCGGGTTGGACATAATCAGCGAAAATCGGCGCGAACACGAACAGGCCCCACATGCCGTAAATGATGCTGGGAATGCCCGCCAGCAATTCGACGGCAGTCCCCAGCGGGCGCTTGAGCCATGCCGGGCATAGTTCCGTGAGGAATACGGCAATGCCGAAGCTGACCGGCACGCCAATCAGGAGGGCGATGAATGACGTCACCACAGTGCCGTAAATGGCATTCAGCGCGCCATAGCGGTTGGTGACCGGATTCCATTCGGAACTGGTAAAAAACCCCAAACCAAATTCCGCGAACGCTGGATAGGCCCCCATGATGAGCGAGCCGATAATGGCGCCGAGCATTGCCAATACCAGTAATGCGAAGGTCAGCGTGAAATTTCAGAACAGCGCGTCCTGCCACTTCTGCTGTGCAGTTTGGCCGCGAGTTCGGCGGCTGAATTGACAACTGCGCGCGTTCCTGTTCGGCGTTGGACACGTGCCTGCCTCCCTGGGAATGGATGGTGGCGATGTTCGATATTGACATCAGGTCATCCGGTTGGGGAATAGTTTAAGGGATTGGGCCGCCCGGCG